>CALCRU010000017.1 GCA_937894335.1 uncultured Treponema sp.
TACTTTGTAAAATCTCGTGTAAGCATTGGGTAAGAATCTGTGCGCCATCCGTGGCCCTGCGGCTGACTGAAAAAGTTTATGAGAAAAAATTTTATAGATAATTTGCGATGGATTGTTATTCTGCTTTTGATTCCCTATCATGCAGCACAGGCCTTTAATACGTGGAACGAATTGAATTACATCTGTTTTCAGCCAAATAAAATATTAAGCAGTTTTATTGTATTCCTAAGTCCTTATTATATGCCTCTAATGTTTCTTCTGGCGGGAATGAGTGCAAGGTATGCGCTAGAAAAAAGGTCATACAGACAGTTTGTTGTAGAAAGGACGGAACGCCTGCTTCTTCCTTTTTTGTTTGGGACTCTTGCTTTTTGTCCTGTTCTTTCTTACATGGGTGACAAAAATAATTTTAATTGGCAGGGCTCTTTTTTTGAGCATTATAAAACCTTCTTTACAAAGTTGACTGATTTGACAGGCTTTGACGGCGGCTTTTGCATTGGACAGTTTTGGTTTTTGTTTTTTCTTTTTCTAATATCGATTGCAGGTGTAGGTCTTGTTAAACTTTCAAATTTAATATTTAAAAACAGGCATAGAAAATGTAGTTTGCCTTTTCCACTTCTTTTTTTCTTCTTGCTTCCTCTTCCGTTTTTATATGATTTTTTATCTGTGGGCGGAAAAAGTTTCGCAGAATATATGTATGTTTTTCTGATTGGATTCTGCATTCTTTCGGAAGACGCGATGATAGAAAAGGCGGCTGAATGTAGGTATGTTACGCTGGTTATAGGAGTAATGGCCGGAATCATAAACTGCTGGATGTTCATTTGGTCAGAGAAGCAGTTCGGAATCATAAATATAATTGCAAAGGCTGTCTGCGAATGGTTTATGCTACTTTCTCTTATTGGAATTGGAAAGAAAAGCCTAAATTTTAAAGGGAAAATTTCAACCTACATGTCTCAGCGGTCATTTATCTTTTTTTCTTTTCATTTTATATGGATTGTCCTGTTTCAATACTGGCTAAAATCATTGCTTGGTGGTAATACGCTTCTTATGTATTTGATTCCAATTGTTTTTGCTTATCTTGCTACATTCATTTGTACGGAGATAGCCATAAGATTTCCTGCCTTATGTTTTCTTTTGGGAACAAAACCTTTGTGTAAAGTTTCTAATTAATCAGTTTTATCGGATTGATTATAAGCGTGTTCACTTACCACTTTATAAAAAGATCATCGGGCTGCTTTTTAAAATAGTCAGCTATGCGGGCTCTGGCGTCGTCGTTGTCTTTTGCATTCAGCATTTGGGTTGCAAAGTAGTGACCAAAGGTAAAGTTAGTGCAGTAGTATGAAAAAAATCTTTGCAGACGGGTTTTGTAAAATTCTTTAGGAAGGCATTCTTCCGCGTCAGCTATAAAAGTTAGTGCAAGTTCCTGAGCGTCAAGTGTTCGCTTTCCTTTTAGATTTGGAGTGGTAAGTTGTGCAAAAATCCATGGTTTTTGTACGGCCGCCCTTGCAATCATGATTCCTTCTGCATGTGGGGCAGTGCTTTGGGCGTAGGTTAGGCTTTCCTCATCCTTTACGCCTCCGTTAAGGTAGACCTTCATGTTGGGGTAGCGTAGGGCAAGCCGTTCAACCATGGTGTAGTCGGGTAGTCCCCTGTATTTTTCTTTCTGAGTCCTTGCGTGAAGGGTTACAAGTTCAACTCCTTCTTCGTGAAGCATGTCTGTAAATGCAAAGAATTTTTCTTCTGTCCAGTCTGCTTCTCCTAGCCTGCATTTTACGCTTAGCCTAAGGTGTTTTCCTTTTTCTTCTTCGTGTTCCAGTAATGCTTTTTTTACACCTGCCACAGCCTTTCTTGCTTCTTCAAGAGGTTTTGTCATCCATGCAATTCCAGCCCCCGTCTTATAAATCTGAGGGGCGCTGCATCCCATGTTTAAGTCTATTCCGATTCCGCCCCGGTCTGCAACTATTTTTGCCGCTTTGCAAAAACTTTCAGCATCAGGGGAGGTAAGCTGCCACACCATTTTGTCAGGCGCACACTTATTTAAAAGATAAGAGTATTCAAAGGGTCCTCCGTGCAGAAGAGATGGGCAGTGTATCATTTCGCTAAAGTATTCGTCACAACCTCCGAAGCGCTCCACACATCTGCGGAATGCTTCGTGACTGATTGTGGCCATGGGTGCAAGTGCAAGACGGATTTTTACGGCATCCATTATATCTTGTGGACAATAGACTCTATTTTTGCAGCTGCATCATCAACATAGTCAACATTAAGGGATTCAACTTCTCCATTGTCAACAGTTACAGACATGGTCTGCTCAATGGGAATGCGTGCAAGAACTTGAAGTCCAAAGTCCTGTGCGATTCCCTCTATGTTGCTTTCGCCAAAGATTTTTATTTCTTTTCCGCAGTCGGGACACTTTACATAGCTCATGTTTTCTATGAGTCCTAGAACAGGAATGTTCATGGTGTTTGCCATCTTTACGGCTTTTTCAACTATTACGCGAACAAGCTGCTGGGGAGAAGCCACTACAATGATTCCGTCTACGGGAAGAGTCTGGAATACGGTAAGGGGTACATCACCTGTTCCTGGTGGACAGTCAACAAACATGACATCCACATCATCCCACAGAACATTTGTCCAGAACTGACGCACTACACCAGAGATAATTGGACCTCGCCAGATGACGGGATCGGTCTGGTCAGGCAGCAGAAAATTCATCGACATGATTTTTGTGCCTTTGTCGCTTACAACCGGTTTTATATATTCAACTTGCTTTCCGTTGGCGTCAGTTTTAAGTCCTGCTTCTGCTTTTTCTTCTCCTAAACCGAATGCAGTTGGAATTGAAGGACCTGTAATGTCCGCATCAAGAATTGCGGTTTTAAATCCGTCACGGTTTACCTTGCATGCAAGAAGGCTTGTTACTAGAGATTTTCCTACGCCTCCTTTGCCGCTGACAATGCCTATAACTTTTTTTATAGAAGAACCTTCTGCTGGCTTTTCCCTCATGTCCTGAGGTGTCTTGCGTCTTTCACAGTTTTCTTCGCATGAAGCGCATTTGTTGTCACAGTTTTCTGAATCTGCCATTGTCCTACCTCTTGTAAAATTAATTTTACTCTATCTTAAAATATACTACATTTTTCCTGTGTGGGCAACTTTATTAGACCTATGTTACGAAATAAGGGCTCCCACTGCTCCCAAGACCCCAAGACTTGCTAGCAACATTATTATTCCTGCCAACAGAACTCCTAGAGTGACCGCAATGACTGTGTCTTTAAACTTTATGTCCAGAAGGCTTGCCGCCAGAGTTCCAGTCCATGCGCCTGTTCCTGGAAGAGGAATGCCTACAAATAAAAGCAGGGCAACAAAAAGTCCTCGGCCTGCCTTAGCCTCTAGTTTTTTTCCAGCAGCGGAACCCTTTGTTAAAAAGAAGGTGCAGATTTTTCCAATGAATTTTTTATCGGCTCCCCACTCAAGAAACTTACGGGCAAACAAAAAAATTATGGGAACGGGAAGCATGTTTCCCACAATGCAAAGCGCATAAACCATGACAAGATGGGGAATGTTTTCCGTGCTCATAAGTCCCCATGCCGTTGCAACAGGAATCGCCCCCCTTAGTTCTATAAGAGGAACCATGGATATAAAAAAAACTGCAAGATATTTCTTTAGCATAAAGACAGTATACAGAATAGGTGCAACTCGGTCAAACTAAAGTAAGGCTTGCCTCGTCAAAGTTGGCGGATGTTCCACTCCATGTAATTTTTCCGTCAGTAAGAACAAGAATGTCGTCCGCCATTTCTTTTGCCTCGTTTAAGTCGTGGGTAACAAGGATTGCAGTCTGACTTCTTTTTATGAGTGTCTCACGGATTTCTTTGGAAAGTCTTTTTCGTAAGGGGGCATCCAGTGCGGAAAGGGGTTCGTCCAAAAGCACCAGTTTGGGATTTAAAACAAGAGTTCTTGCAAGGGCTACCCTTTGGGCTTCTCCTCCGCTAAGAGTTTCTGGTAATCTTTTTTCCATGCCCTTAAGTCCCATTCCTTCAAGAGCGTCTGTCGCAACTTTAACTGCTTCTTTTTTTTTCATTCCTCTAGATAATAGTCCGTAGCACACATTGTCAAGAACATTCATGTGTAAGAAAAGCGAGGGATTTTGAAACACCATTCCGCATTCTCTTTTTTGCGGAGGAAGTGCCGTTATGTCTTTTCCGTCCAGAATGATTTTTGTTTTTTTGCCATCACTTCTTGCATCTGCTTTTTCAAGTCCTGCAATAATTCTTAGTATTGTGGATTTTCCTGAGCCGCTTGCACCTACTATTGCAGTTATCTTTGACTGCTCCATGCTGAATGAACAGTCAATGGTTCTGTGGCTCCATTGCTTGTATGCATCCGTAAGTTCAAAATAATTCATTTTGCACTTCCTTTGTTTTGGGTAAGGGAAAATAGCGTCATGCAGATCGCTCCAAGAATCAGTGCGCATACACAGGATTCTGGAAGCCGGTAAGAGCCTGCAAGAGCGTAAGTCATAAGTGGAATGTTTGTAAAATTTGGAAGGGCCAGAACAAGAGGAAGAGTTGCGTCTCCTGCGCTCAGTGCCAGTGTTAGTGCAAGGGAGTGAATAATGCCCCTCTTTGCATAGGGAATGTAAACTTTGAATAGGGCATCCAGTTTTGTCTCTGACAGAATTAAGGCCGCATCTCTTGTGGTAGGCGGAATTTTTTCTAAATGATTTTTTATCTGACGGTATGCGAAGGGCCAGTACAGGGCTGTCTGCGCAAGAATGAGTGTAAGGGGACTGCTTCGTTTAAATGTTGCCGCAAATCCTATTCCCATTACCACTGACGAAACCGCCATGGGTAGCATGGGAAGCACGCTTTTTAAAAACTGATTTTTTTTATTCATGGTAAGAAGGGCGTAGCTTAGTGCGGCCGCTGTAGAAAAAACTGATGTGACCGCACCTATTGTAAGGGTGTTAAGTATGGCCGTAAGAAAACGCGGCATAGAAAAAACATTTTTCCAAGTTTGAACATTAAGGGAAGAAATAATTATTGATGCAAAGGGCAGAACAAAAAAAACTGTTACTGTAAGAATGAATGCGGCAAAAAATGGAATGTCCTTTTTGCCAAGAGACTGAACTTTTTCCCTTTCCCTTCGCTGTGAAAGTCCAGTGCTGGAAAGAGATTTTTTTTCTGAAAGAGACCACAAAAAAAGTATGCCTAGTGCCGAAAATGTTTCTGCAATGGAAAGTCGGGCCGCACCTGTAAAGTCTAAATTTGCCCTTCCTGCATGATAGATTGCCACTTCGAATGTAGTTCCTCCAGGCGCGCCAAACATCAAGACAATCATGAAGGAAAAAAAACAGAACAAAAAAACAGGTACACAGGCAGAAAGTATGGAAGGTAGAAGACGCACAATAGTTATGGTAAAAAAAACTTTTGTGGGACTTGCTCCCAAAAGAAGGGCCGCCTCTTCCTGAGTTCTGTCTAGCGATGACCACGCGTTTGCCACAGTTGTCATTATAAGGGGAAAGTTGTAGAAGCCTTGGGTGATAATGATTCCCGTAAACGAATAGAGAAAAAAAAGTTTGTTTATGTAACCGCTTGTTCCGAATGCCATTATGTATCCCAATGCGGTTACAAGCGCTGGCATGCAGAGTGGCAGTGCGGAAAATGAGCGCAGAAGTCCTTTGCCCAAAAAACTTCTCTGGCTTATAAAAAAAGCACCGGGAAGTCCAATGACCAAGGCAATCAGTGTGGAACAGACTGATTCCATTAAGGTGTAGCGGAATATGTAAAAGATGTTTTTTGCATTGTAAAAGCTTTCTGGGGCTTTTAAAGAAAATGCGGGAGCAAGGGCCTTTGCCAGAGGAAAAGCAAATGCAATCCCTGCTAGGCCAAGAAAGAACAGACCCAGCAGGGCAAGAATATGCATTAAGACTTTACCGCGAAATAAGCGTAATGACATCGTTCACGGCTGATGCGGTTTTTTCGCTGTCAGTATCAAGAGTTTTTGCGGGAACAGGAGCTGCAGTTCTGTAGCTCTGGGGAAGTTCCGCATTTTTGTTTGAGGGATACATCCACTGGGTAAGGGGAAGAAGTTCCTGTGCCTCTTCGCTAATAAAAAAGTCTATGAAGGCCTTTGCACCTTCCTTGTTTTTTGCACCCTTTAAAATACCCAGTCCTTCAACCTGCATTACATGTCCCTGCTCAAAGAGAAGGCTTTTGTAGCGGTTGTTGCTGTTGTATTCTACTTCCGAGGCAGGAGATGTGGTGTAGCTTATGACTAGAGGTGCTTCGCCTTTTGTAAACATGCCCCATCCTGTTGACCAACTAGGCGTCATGGAAAGAATGTTGGGCTTTAGGGCAGTCCAGAAGTCGTTGAATTCTTTTGTACCTTCGCCAAACACAGAAACTGTCCATGCCACAAATCCCAATCCTGTAGAAGATGTTCGGGGATCCATTAGTATAATTTTATTTTTGTAAACACTTTTTGTTAAATCTGAAAGTGATGCTGGTGCAGGGGTGCTACTCTTTGTGTCATAAATCAGAGCAAAGTGGCTGTAGTCGTAAGGGGTAAGCGCCCAGTCTGAACCTAGAGCCTCATGCAGTCCTGGTATAAGAACTGAAGTGTTCTTTGGCTTGTATGCTTCAAGAATTTTTTCGTCCCTTGCCTTCTGTGCCATGTTGTTGTCAATGCCCAGAATTATGTCGGCCTCAGGTGCGTCTTTTTCAAGTACAGCGCGGCTTAGAGTCTGCAGTGCGCTTCCGCAGTTGATGATGACAAGGTCGTATCCGGTAAGGGCTTCAAATTTTTCTTCTATTTCTTTTGAAGCTCCCCATTCGCCTGCAAAACTGTCGTAGGCATAGACCACCACCTGATTCTTACGCTCAGGGCTGTCTTTTGTTCCAAATGCGAACAGGCTTGATGAACCTAACGCAAACGCAATTAAAAAAATGGAAAGGAGTTTTTTACTCATATCTTCCTCCGCCGGCATTATCCGGATCAGGTTGGGATTCCGTGCAGAATCCGTGCGGGTATGTTCTCAGGCTTGCATTGCAAACTGCATTACAAACCACCCCGGTTGATAGCAGACAGTATATCGATTTGCGTCAAGTGTTGCAACAATCCTTTATAATTTGTATTCTATATTTCTAAAGGAGTCTTTAATGAAAATTACACCGTTGCAACAGGAAATGCTTGATAAAGAGTCGGCGTTTGAAAAGGAAGGAAAATTTCATGACCATGTTCAGCCCATAAACTGGGATGTGGTTCTTCCCGTGACTCCTGAATATAATTTCTTACCCAAGACATTGGGCTTTACCTTATGGTCGGCATTTATACGCATGGTGGTAAATACCTTTGCTCCTGTCATAGACTGGTTTGCATGCGGAACGACAGTAAGGGGCAGGGAAAATCTTAAGGGAATAAGGCGGGCTGTGGTTACATGCAACCATGTTCACGACTTGGACAACATGATGGTGAGGCAGGCCATAAGGGGATGGAGGCACAGCCTTTACATTACCGTTGCCGATTTTAACAGCCGCAAGGACTTGATAGGACACATAATGCGCGGAGGCGGAACACTTCCCTTTAGCCAGAGCATTACTGCAATGCGGAATCTTAACAAGGCCGTTCAGACAGTTCTTTCTAAGGATAGGTATCTTCTATGCTTTCCCGAAGGTACTTTGTGGTGGAGGTACGAAAAGGTGCGTCCCTTTTTAGACGGAGCATTTCATTATGCCTCTGAAAGTTCTGTTCCAGTAATTCCCACATTTATCACTTTTAAAAAGGCAGGACCTATTAGAAGACTTTTTAGCAAAAAAAAGGTTGCGGTAATTCATATAATGCCTGCGATTTATCCCAAGAAAGAATTTACAAAAAAGCAGAACATTGCATATCTTAGGGATAGGGCTTTCGAAGAAACAAAAGAATGTTACGAAGCCTTTTACGGCAAACCTCTTGAATACAATGGTGAGCCTGTTCTTGTGGATGAGTAAAAATGCTATGCAAAACATGCAGACATTGCGGACTTTGCGAAGGTGACGGAAGCTTTGCACCTTCAAAGAGTCTTATTGCGGAAAACTCCCTGTTTTTCTCTAGGCCTGTAAAGCCTCCTCTCTGTTCTCCTAACGACATTGGAATTGCTCTTGACATAGGAACCACAACTATTGCCGCCATTTCTGTAGAACTTTCTTCCCTTAGAATATGTGCCAGAGCAGGAGATGAAAACAGACAGCGCGCTTTTGGTACTGATGTAATGGCTAGAATTTCTCATGCACTTTCTGCCGATGGACTTGAAGAAGAAAGAAAAACCGTATGCATTCAGGCTGCTTCCCTGATTGAATTAGTGTTTAAAAAAACAGAAATGCTTTTTAAAGATGAAGGTCGCGGTAAGAGCCGTCCTGTAAAAATTGTTGTAACTGGCAACACTGCAATGCTTAGTATTTTATGCGGAGTAAGCGTAAAGGGACTTGCATCTTTTCCTTTTGAAGTGAAAGAAAAATTTGGTTTTGAAACTGAGGCAAAAAAAATACTTTCTGACCTACCTGATTTTTTTTATTCCGTTCCACTTTACATTCCTCCTGTAATTTCACCTTTTGTAGGAGCCGACACAACATGCGCCCTCCTTGCCTGTTCTTTTTTGCATTCCGAAGACTACATGCTTTTGTGCGATGTGGGAACCAACTGCGAACTTGCCCTTTTTAATCCCCGTACAAAAAAAATAACCTGCACTTCCTGCGCTTCTGGTCCAGCATTTGAAGCAGGTGGAGTGGCTTTGGGCATGGCTGCGGAAGAGGGAGCCGTTGCAAAAGTTTCCTACTCTCCTAAAGATGGATTTTTCTGTCGTGTGATTGGAGACATAAAGCCAAAGGGAATTTGCGGAAGCGGACTTTTAAGTGCCGTCTCCTGTCTTGTGCAGAATGGCTTCCTTGATTCAGGGGGAATGCTTTTAGATGACAAAGAATCCCTTTTTATTGCCCCTAACATTTTTCTTACCCAAAAGGACATTCGTTCATTTCAGCTTGCAAAGGCGGCCTGTCTTAGCGGAATGCAGCTTCTTCTAAAAAAGGAAAATCTTACTCCGCAGAAAATTTCTTCACTGTTTCTTGCAGGAGGATTTGGAACAAAACTTAATGCCCACGATGCTTCTGTATGCAGGATGATTCCCTCCGAATGCGAGAATGCGGTTGTTCATGCTGGTAACGCCTCTCTTTCTGGTGCTGTAATGCTTCTTCTTTCCGACATGTATCGGGATCAATGTGCTTCCATATGCCTTCACTCACAGTCCCTTGATCTAGCCTCCCTTCCTGAATTTAACAGCATGTTTATGGCGTCTGTTTCTTTTTAGTTTTTTGTGCTATCTTTTTTTACATGACATTCCAACAATTAAAGTATGTGCTTGAGGTTGCCCGTGTAAGTAGTATTACCGAAGCCTCAAAGCGGGTTTTTGTTTCTCAGCCCAGCCTGACCGCTTCAATTAAGGATCTTGAAGAAGAACTTGGCATAAGAATTTTTGAGCGTAGCAGCAAGGGAGTGAACCTTACCCACGAGGGTGAAGAATTCCTTTCCTATGCCCGTCAGGTTCAGGAACAGTTTCTGCTCATGGAAGAACGCTACAAGGGTAACCATGAAGAGCGCGCTCTATTTAGCGTAAGTTGCCAGCATTATTCCTTTGCGGTAAATGCCTTTGTAGATGTAATAAGGCAGTTTGGAGGAAACCGCTATGACTTTACCCTTAGAGAAACTCAGACTTACGAAATAATAGAAGATGTGGCTCACCTAAAAAGCGAGTTGGGTGTTTTGTATACCAGTTCCAAAAACAAGGATGTACTCATGCGACTCTTAAAAAAGAACGACCTTGTGTTTGAAAAACTTTTTACTGCAAAACTTCATGTCTTTATTTCGTCAAAAAATCCCCTTGCAAAAAAGAAGAGGATTACGCTTAAAGACTTGGCTCCTTACCCTTACCTTACCTACGAGCAGGGTGAGCATAATTCCTTTTATTTTTCTGAGGAACCACTTCCTGCCATTGACTGCGAAAAAAGCATTAAGGTTAGAGACAGAGCAAGCCTTTTTAATCTGCTGATTGGTCTTGACGGCTACACTGTTTGTTCTGGTGTAATAAGCCATAAGTTGAATGGCAGACAGATTGTTTCTAGACCTCTTGCAGTTGATGAACACATGTGCATAGGTCTTGTTTCTAAAAAAGGAGTTCCTTCGAGCCGTTACGCTGAATGTTATAGAGAATCAATAAGAAGGCATTGCACCCAAAAAGAAGAGTCATAGTTTAAACCTATGGCAGTCCATATAAAAATAGTATTTTTCTAGAGAAGCGTTTTTGTGCTATAGTTACCTATATTTCACATGAAAAAGGTAGGTAATGTTATGGAACAGAAAGCAAAGTCTGCGGTAATAGGATTTCCCCGTATAGGAAAAAACAGGGAACTTAAGTTTGCAAGCGAAAAATTTTTTAAGGGCGAATGCTCTCTTGAAGAACTGAATGCACTTGCTTCCTCCATTAGGGAGTACGGATGGAAAAGACAGAAGGAGTCGGACTTGGATTTTATTCCTTCGGGAGACTTTTCTTTTTACGACAATATGCTTGACGCGGCCTTTCTTTTGGGAGCTGTTCCTGACCGTTACCGAGAACTTGGTCTTGGTTCCCTAGAAACATATTTTGCAATGGCTCACGGCTACCAAGGTAAGGGGGGAGATGTAAAGGCTCTTCCCATGAAAAAGTGGTTCAACACAAACTATCACTATTTAGTTCCTGAACTTTCTGCAAACTCAGTGCTTTCTGCAGACAGTAAGCATAATAAATTTCTTGAGGAATTTTTGGAAGCAAAATCCAAAGGTTATGACACCATTCCAACTGTAATTGGCCCCTACACATTTTTGCGCCTGGCCTCTTATCGTGACGGAGCAAGAAGGGAACAGTTTGTTTCGTCTGCGGTAGCCGCATACTCTTCTGTAATATGTTCGCTAAATTCTGTCGGTGCAGGCTGGGTCTCGCTTCAGGAGCCGGCACTTGTTCTTGACATGAGTAACGCCGATGTTTCGCTCTTCCTTGAGATTTACCGCAACCTAATTTCCAGTGTCCGTTCTTCCTGCGGAGTAAAGGTTCTGCTTCAGACTTACTTCGGAGACATAAGGGATATTTACGGAGAGGTATGTGGCTTGGGCTTTGACGGAATTGGTCTTGATTTTCTTGAAGGCGAAAAGACCCTTTCTTTGGTTCAACGTTCATTTCCTAAAAATGCCCTTCTCTTTGCAGGAATCATCAGCGGAAAAAACATATGGAAAAGCGACTACGGCAAAAAAAAGGAACTCCTCTGTGCCATTGAAAAATTAGTGCCAAAGGAAAACATTGTGCTTTCGTCTTCATGCTCTCTTCTTCATGTTCCCTATACGACTTCTCTTGAGACTCAACTTTCTAAGTCTGTGCTTGACTACTTTTCTTTTGCGGAAGAAAAACTTTTGGAACTGAATGAACTTTCTCATGTTTTTGCAGGCGGTGCAAAAGAGGCGGAAGAAAAAAATGCAGCACTCTTTAGCAGGGAGCGCATAAAAAAAGACACTACTCTAAGGCAGGCTGTGGCATCTCTTTCAGATAAGGATTTTATCCGTCAGCCTGATTTTTATGAGAGGGAAAAAATTCAGCACAAAGCATTGAATCTTCCTGTTCTTCCTACAACTACAATAGGCTCCTTTCCTCAGACAAAGGAAGTTAGGGCGAATCGTGCAGGATATAAAAAAGGTAGCGTTTCCAAAGAAGACTACATTCAGTTCAATAAGAATAAAATCAGCGAATGCATTAGGCTGCAGGAAGAAATTGGACTTGATGTTCTTGTTCACGGAGAGTTTGAGCGTAACGACATGGTTGAATACTTTGGAAACAATCTGAACGGCTATGTGTTTACAAACTTTGGATGGGTTCAGTCTTACGGTACAAGATGCGTAAAGCCTCCTGTAATTTGGGGAGACATTTCGCGAAAGGGAAGCATTACTGTGGAATGGTCAGTGTTTGCTCAGAGTCAGACTAAGAAGCCTCTTAAGGGAATGCTTACAGGACCTGTTACGATTTTAAACTGGTCCTTTCCCAGAGAGGACTTGAGTCTTAAGGAGCAGGCCTTTCAGATTGCCCTTGCCATAAGGGAAGAAGTTCTTGATCTTGAAAAAAACGGAATCAGAATAATTCAGATTGATGAGGCAGCCCTTAGGGAAAAACTTCCTCTGCGAAAGGCTGACTGGCATTCTCTTTATCTTGACTGGGCAATTCCTGCATTTAGGATTGTGCATGCAAAGGTAAAGCCCCAGACACAAATTCATACCCACATGTGCTACAGTGAATTTAACGACATTATTGGCGACATAGACAGCATGGATGCAGATGTAATTACCTTTGAGGCTTCCCGAGGAGATCTTCGTATTCTGGATGCGCTTTCGGCTTCAAACTTTAAGACGGAAGTTGGCCCTGGAGTTTACGATATTCATTCTGCCAGAGTTCCTTCAGTGGAAGAAATAACCGATGCTCTGGAAAAAATGCTAACAAGAGTTCCTTTGGAAAAACTGTGGGTAAATCCCGACTGCGGATTAAAAACTAGGGGAGAGGAGGAGACTGTAAAGAGCCTAAGAAATCTTGTAGATGCCGCCAAACTTCTAAGGGAAAAGGTGAGTAAGTAAAATGCAAACTGAGCGCCTTGTCTTTAGAAAGGCAAGAAGACTTTATCTTTAGCAAGGCGTAAGGTTGAGAATTTTCACCAAATATGAAAATTCTCAAGATAAAAAAAGGGGCTGTCCCAAAAGTATGGAGTGAAGTGCACCCCTAAAGTTGGACAAATAAAGTTCAATTTTAGGAGGTGCATT
>CALCRU010000018.1 GCA_937894335.1 uncultured Treponema sp.
CTACCGCTTTTTGGTTGTGATACAACATACCCATAGCTTTGCAGAATTTTGCTTAGTTCTGCAAACCGCATATTCTTATCAAGCGATTTTATTTTGCTTAATAATTTTTCTCATTGTGCCATGATTATATTATAAGTGGTGTTATATATGGCGTCAAGTTATTTTCCAATTAGTATTTGATAACTCTTGGCTTTCCTAGTTAACAATAACATCTGCAATTTCGCAGTAATTCCATACAGTATAAAGAAAATTTTCCCCCGAAAAAAAAATTACCCTAGAGTACTCTAGGGTAAGGTCTTGACAAAGACCTTAAAGCGAAGTCTTGCTACGCGCGACTTCGCTTTAAGACACAAAAAACGGAGGAATTTCATGGCAAAAACAACGGTAAAACCCGGGAACTCCTACAGTGGGGTAGGCGGCAACATGCCTTCCACCACAGGAAAACCAAGCGGTTGAAACAGGGGAAACAATCCGCCATCAAGTCATTCTAGCGGAAGCAAAGGGGGAAAGAAATGAAAAAAATCAGAGCGTTGGTTATGGTGCTGCTGGCTACGGTGGCGCTAGGCTTCATGGGGTGTACATCAACTTATACCGGAACGGTGAAGGTCAAAATCTTCAACAATGCCGATGTGCCACTGACGGTAAGCAGCATAACAGAATACGCCGAATACGGCAATGACCCCATCTTGGGATCTTATGGGCAGGAAAACACTATTTCTGTCAATGAAAGTAAAGAGTTTGAAATCTCTTGCAGCTACAGAGAATATCATACGCTAGAAGCAAGCCTAACAAAAATAGAATGTCTCTGCGCTTCCGGCTCATCCATCGTCTATCCATACGTAAGCTACACCAACGGAACAAGCGTTACAATTTATACATTTAATAACGTAAAGCAAAGAACAAATGAATACCAATTCGGCCATCCATCTTTGGAACTGAAATCCTCCAACCCGGGTACAATAACGGTCGTCTATAATTTTGTGAAAACAACTGACGGTGATTATGTGCTCTGCAAGGTAGAATAAAATCGGTGAAAACCATTTCGCTCCCCGTTTGTCAAAATCATGGCGGCGGGGATTTTTTTTACACTGGAACATGCCGATAATAATCCATTTTTTTCTTGCAAATATGCTTTTTATGTCTTAAAATTGTCAATTTAAACGAGAAACATTTTTCCTTGATTGAGGGCCTCGCAAAGCTTGATGTCATTACCGATGAAAATGTTTCTCTTGCGGAAAAACAGCAGTGCTGACTTCCGTGCGTAAAAAAACTTGGCGGGCGTTATGAAAACCTTGCTTCTTCGCCTTGCCCGAATATAAACCCGCCTGCGAGCCTGAATGATTTTTGCTGATGAGATTTCCAGATTGATTTTACATTTTGCGATTTCAATAAAACAGATAGGAAACGGAAAATAAAGAACCTAAAAAATCTATCGTGCGAGCTAGAATAAAACCGCTATCGTGCTTCACCCTAAAATATTTAAAAACCAGCAGGCCTACAGCCTGTTGCTATAACAGTTGTTATGTGGACGCCCGCATTGGGGCGCTTTTTTGAATCTAGTTTTTTTTGAATAAATGTAATATAATTTGCTGATATGGGTGGATTACCAATTTTAAGAGAAGATGATTTTAATTCATCCTTTTTCGAAACAAAAAAATATACTCTCGATTCTGATTGCCAATTCATTTATGAAAACGGAGCAATATATAATAAGGATTGTACTTTTTTTCTAAAAACATTAAAAGACAATTCTATTGATACAATCTTTGCAGATCCTCCATATAATATCAAAAAAGCATCTTGGGATAATATAGGCAGTATCGATGAATATGTTAATTGGTCGATGAATTGGATAAAAGAAGCCTCTCGAATTCTCAAGAAAACAGGAACGTTATATATTTGTGGTTTTACAGAAATTTTAGCAGATTTAAAAAGACCTGCATTGGATTATTTTTATAAATGCAAATGGCTTATCTGGTATTATGATAATAAAGCGAATTTAAGTAATGATTGGGGCAGAAGTCATGAAAGCATCCTTTGCTTAAGAAAATCAAAAGATTTTACTTTTAATATTGACCAAATAAGAATTCCATACAACAAACATACTATGAAGTATCCTGAACGGAAACAAAATGGTAAAAACAGTCAATATGGAAGCGGAACTCAAACTAATAAAATATGGCAACCAAATCCAAATGGTGCAAAACCAAAGGATGTTATAAATTTGCCTACAACTTGTAATGGTATGGAAGAAAAAACGCCTCATCCAACACAAAAACCAGAAGCGTTATTGCGAAAATTGATTCTTGCATCAACAAATGAAAATGATATTGTTGTAGATCCATTTTCTGGTTCTGGAACTACAGCTGTTGTAGCCACAGAATTAAATCGCAAATTCCTTGTAAATGATAATTGCAATGAATATAACATAATAGCTGATTCTCGTTTACAAAATGTTAAGCATAAAACTATTGAAGAATGGATTGCATTTGATAAAGAAAGTGAAGAAAGGAGAAGAAGCCTTAAATGACGCTATATACTTTACTTGGAAAAGTTGAAGATGATTCGGTTAAAGATCTTTCTTGGTTTTTAGATTTTGCAGAAGAATATTTAGATTTTACAAAATTCGGAGAGGCTGTAACTCCAAACATTCAAGCTGATATCGTTTCACAAAATGAAAGCAATTATCATTTTATTCAATATAAAGATGATGGAAAGCATTGCGTAACGCGTCCAATTAATTCTGATTTGTTTATTAAAGCAAATAATTTCTCTAAAGCACGAAAAATATTTGAAGATTCTCTCCCATATATTAAAGATATAAAAGATGATTTTGAAGTTAGAAAAACGATAAATTCTGTAATTTATACTTGCCAACAAAGTATTGGATGTACATTAGATGCCTTAAATAATTCAAACAAGGCAAAGAAGAAAAATGGAAATTATTTTGAAATTCTAATTAGAAATACTGTAAGGACTTGTGGAATCAATATTGATGATAAAGATGAAATTGTAAATCTAGCAGATACAGAAGAAACAATGAAATTTGAGCATGATATTATTTTATTAAACTCCAAAAATGAAGAAAAGGCTATCGGTCAATTGAAGACATCTTCAAAAGATAGAATTGATAAAATATTCTTAGACAAGCATATGTATAATAAATTAAAAAAAGTTGATATTCCTCATTTTGCTATTTTTCTAAATGATGTTCAAAGAAAAGAAAACAAAAACAAAGCTATTTATGGAATCAATTCTACATTTTTACCTGGTCATTTTAAAGCATACACAATCGCACTTAATCCATTGGATGGTGTTTATTATTTAGATTTACGTCCTTCAATTACAAAAGACACATTCTTAAATGCTCGCATAAAATCATTTGATAATTTCTTAGTTGAAGATATGTGGAAATTCATAAAATAAAAACGTATAACAAGAAGTTCAAAGCCGACAAACCGGTTTGCGGTCTAACTCATTGCGTGTGAGGGCAGATGTTTATGGGAAGGGATTACCTTTCGCCTACTTTGCAGACAGTTTCATGCCGTTTATCGTGACAAATGCGACTTTTGTTCCCAGTTCGTCGGTAATGGAAACTGTGTAAAGGCAGGTGCTTCTTCCGTCCTTTACAAGAGATGTTTCTGCAATAAGGCGGCTTCCCTTTGCCATTCCAACAAAACTTATTTGGCTACTAGTGGAAACAGTCTGCACGGAATTAAAATTTGAGGCCACTGCAAAGGCATAGTCCGCAAGGGTAAAAATTGCTCCTCCCATGACTCCGCCGTAGGCATTTTTGTGGCTGTTGTTAAGGTTAAGGACGCACCTTGCATAATGGTCGCCCACTTCTTCTATTGTAACGCCAGTAGTTTCGGTTGCATAAGTGTCCTTTCCAAAAAACTCCTGAGCCTTTTCTAAATCAGTCATCTTAGATTTCCTTAAGTTCTTCTTCGCTTGCCATGTGGATTCCGGCCTTTTCAAAAACAGCTTCTGTGGCAGGAACATCTGTGGCCCTAATTATCATGTATGCGCTACCAGATTTTCTTCCCGTAAAGCCGTACATGTATTCCACATTGCAACTGTTATCCGCAAGAATTTTAAGTATGCGGTTAAGGCTACCTGCCTCGTCTGGAATTTCTATTGCAAGAACAGGAGTTGCCTTTACAATGTATCTGGAGCGCTCAAGGGCTGCCTGCACCTGAGCAGGATTGTCCACAATTATTCGCGCAATGCCAAAGTCATTTGTGTCTGCAATAGAAAGTGTCCTTATGCTAATGTGGTGTTCCGCAAGAACATTTGTAAGTTCAGAAAGGGCGTTTTTGCGGTTTTCTATAAAAATTGAAATCTGATTTATGGTCATACAGTCCTCCGTTAAAAACTAGTCGTGCAGTTTTCTAGTGTCGATTATGCGCTTTGCCTTTCCTTCCGACCGGGCGATTGTCTTTGGAGCAACAAGCGTAACCTTTGCCTTAATCTGAAGGACAGAAAGCAAGGCAGACTCAAGTTTCTTTTCCTGTCTTGTAATTTCGGCAATGACATCGCTAAATTTTTCGGCAGTCATTTCAACTTTTATTTCAAAGGTGTCGGTGTTGTTTTCGCGGCCTACAATAATCTCGTAGTTTGGCGGATAACCGTTCTGCAAAAGCACACCCTCAATCTGGCTGGGGAAAACATTTACTCCCCTAATAATAAGCATGTCATCTGTGCGGCCCATGGGCTTTGACATGCGTACAAAAGTTCTTCCACAGGCACATTGAGTTCTGTTAAGCACTCCTATATCCTTTGTGCGGAACCTCATAAGGGGGAAGGCCTGTTTGGTAATTGCAGTAAAGACAAGTTCTCCCTTCTGACCGTCAGGAAGTCTTTTACCAGTTTCTGGGTCGATTGTCTCTACAATAAAGTGGTCCTCGTTTACATGCATACCCTTTTGCTGGGCACACTCATATGCAACACCGGGTCCCATTACTTCTGTAAGTCCGTAGATGTCATAGGCCTTTATGCCGAGAGACTTTTCTATGTCGCGTCTCATTTCTTCAGTCCAAGGTTCAGCGCCAAAAATGCCTGCCTTAAGGTGAATGTCTTTTGGAGTAAGCCCCATGTCGTGAAGGGTTTCTCCAAGGTAGGCCGCATAACTGGGAGTACAAGCAAGAACCGTAGACTTTAAGTCCTGCATAAATGTAATCTGCCGCTGGGTGTTGCCAGAAGAAATGGGGATTACCTCGCAGCCCAACTTTGTAGCGCCGCCATGAACTCCAAATCCGCCGGTAAAAAGTCCGTAACCGTATGCAACCTGAACAACATCATTTTCGTCTGCACCTATTGCCACAAGCTGCCGGGCAGTACAGTCGTCCCAAATGTCCAAATCTTCCTTGGTGTAGCCCACCACAATCTGCTTGCCTGTAGTACCGCTGGAAGCATGAATACGCACAACCTTTGACATGGGAACAGCAAAAAGTCCGTAGGGATAGGTCTGACGCAAATCGTCCTTGCAGGTAAAGGGAATCTTATCCAAATCATCAAGACCCTTTATGTCGTCAGGAGTAACTCCTGCTTCCTGACACCTCTTTCTGTAATACTCAACATTTTCGTATACATGTTTGAAATTTTTTGCAAGACGCTCTCCCTGCAGTTTTCTTAACTCCTCGAGAGGCATGCATTCCTTTTCTTTTTGAAAATACTTCAGTTCCATTTTTATTCACCTCTGCCCAGTTTGAATGCGGTCTTGTTCATTTCTAAAAACTGAGGCTTTACAAGTTTTTCTATTGCGTTCATCCACGCTTCTTCGGGAAAGTCCATGTAACGAGAAAGGCGACCCATAAGAACTATGTTTACAGCCTTTGCAGTTCCAGCCTTCTGTGCAAGAGAAAGACAGTCAAGTGCATCAACCTTGCAGCCTGCATTTTTCATATCTGATTCCAAATCTGCAGGATATTCGGCACTTCCTGTGATTACAGGCATGGGGTCTATTTTCTGAGTGTTTACTACAATCTGTCCGTCTTTTTTTAGCCACTGGGTGTAGCGCGCTGCCTCAAGAAGTTCAAATGAAACGATAAAATCCGCAGTGCCCTTGTCTACTATGGGAGAATACACCTTCTTACCGTAGCGCACATAAGTTACTACGGAGCCGCCACGCTGACTCATTCCATGTACTTCGCTTACCTTAACATCGTAACCGGCATCAAGCAAAACCTGACCAAGCGTCTTAGAAGCCAGAAGTGCTCCCTGACCGCCAACACCAACTATAAGTATATTTTTAACATCGTCCATGGGCTAAGTGTAGCACAGAGTGATTTTTTTTTCTACAGTAATCTAAACATATAAGGAAGATAGACTGTTTAACATTCTTTGCTTCCTTAACTCTTTTACAAACTTCTTCTTTATGCTATATTTTAGAAAATTATATGCTCTTTTTAAGGAGTTTTTTATATGGCTTACGATTTTAAAAACATTGAACCCAAATGGCAAAAATACTGGGACAGTAACAAGACTTTCCGCGTTACTGAGGATGCCAGCTTTCCAAAGGAAAAGAGGCGCTATGTTCTAGACATGTTCCCCTACCCCTCAGGAGCAGGACTTCATGTAGGACATCCAGAAGGATACACTGCCACCGACATCTGGTGTAGATATCTTCGCATGAAGGGATTCAATGTACTGCATCCCATGGGATACGATGCATTTGGTCTCCCTGCAGAAAACTACGCAATAAAGACTGGAACTCATCCTGCAACAACAACCTTTGCAAACATAGAACATTTTACCCAGCAGATAAAGGCTCTGGGATTTAGCTACGACTGGGACAGGGAAGTAATTACCTGCAAGAGCGACTACTACAAGTGGACCCAGTGGATTTTTCTTCAGCTGTACAAGAAGGGTTTGGCCTACGAAGCAGAAACTCCAATCAACTGGTGCCCCTCCTGCAAGACAGGCCTTGCAAACGAAGAAGTTAAGGAAGGTCACTGCGACAGGTGCGGTGCAGAAGTTACACGCAAGACAATCCGTCAGTGGATTTTAAAAATCACCGCCTATGCAGACAGATTGCTTTCAGACTTAGACGGACTTGACTGGCCCGAAAGCGTAAAGCTCATGCAGAAAAACTGGATAGGAAAAAGCGAAGGTGCCGAAGTTGACTTTTACATTGCAGACAAAGACGGAAAAGCTACCAGCGACAAGCTAACAGTTTACACTACCCGTGCAGACACACTCTACGGAGCCACATACATGGTTGTTGCCCCTGAGCACAAATTGGTGGAACGGCTTACCACAGAAGAGCATAAAAAAGAAGTTGCCCAATATGTGGAAGCGGCTGCAAAAAAATCTGATCTGGAACGCACTGACTTGGCAAAGAACAAGACCGGCGTATTTACAGGCAGTTACGGAATAGATCCTGTAAACCAGAAGCTTATCCCCATTTGGATTTCTGACTATGTACTTACCAGTTACGGAACTGGTGCAATCATGGCTGTTCCTGCCCACGACGAAAGGGACTGGGACTTTGCAAAAAAATTCAACCTGCCCATAATAAAAGTTGTTGCCATGAAGGACGAGGTTGCAAAACTGGGTGGCGGTGACGAAGCAAAGGGAGCAGAGCGTCTTAAGAAGGCCGCAAAAAATCAGGCGGAATACGAAGCGTTGGTAAAGGAGTTCCCCGATGTCTTTAATGTTGCCGAATCATGTACCAGTGCCAAGGACGGATACGCAATCAACTCGGAACAGTTTACAGGTCTTTCTACAAAAGAAACAATTCCTGGAATGATAAAATGGATTAGCGAAAAAGGCATAGGAAAAAAGGCCGTAAACTACAAACTAAGGGACTGGGTTTTTAGCCGACAGCGCTACTGGGGAGAACCAATTCCTTTGGTACACTGCCCCGCCTGCGGAACAGTACCTGTACCAGAAGAAGAGCTTCCTCTTGAACTTCCCAATGTAAAGACCTATCAGCCTACGGGAACAGGAGAAAGTCCCCTTGCAGGAATTGACGAATGGGTAAACTGCAAGTGCCCCAAATGCGGAAAACCTGCAAAGAGAGAAACAAACACAATGCCACAGTGGGCAGGAAGTTGCTGGTATTATCTTCGCTATTTGGATCCCAAAAATGACAAAGCCTTTGTTTCAAAAGAAGCAGAAAACTACTGGATGCCCGTTGACCTCTATGTAGGTGGAGCGGAACATGCAGTTCTGCACCTTTTATACAGCCGCTTCTGGCACAAGGTTCTCTACGACATTGGAGCGGTAAGCACAAAAGAACCCTTCCAGCGACTTATAAATCAGGGCATGATAACTTCCTTTGCATTCCAGAACAAGGCAAAGTCCCTTATTCCAGTGGATCAGGCGGTAGAAGTAAGCCCCGGTGTTTTTGAAGACAAGGACACCCACGAAAGCCTTGAACGAATCATTGCAAAAATGTCTAAGTCTCTTAAGAATGTAGTCAATCCCGACGAAATGATTGCACAGTACGGAGCCGACAGTGTGCGCATGTACGAAATGTTCATGGGACCGCTTACAGTTTCTAAGCCTTGGAACACTCAGGGACTCATTGGCGTAAACCGCTTCCTTGAAAAAGTGTGGGCCATAGGCGAAAAGCCCGTTAGCGACATTGACATTACCGCAAAACTGGAAGACAAAAAACTTTCAGACCTTAGGAAGACTTATGCAAAAACCGTAAAGAAGGTGACGGAAGACACTGAATCCCTTAACTTTAATACGGCAATAAGCCAGATGATGATTTTTATAAACGAAGCAGGAAAGATGGATTCCATTCCCCGTGCCATGTGGGAAGGCTTTGTAAAAATGCTTGCCTGCTACGCGCCCCATCTTGGCGAAGAGTTGTGGCAGAAACTTGGTCACGACAACACCATAACTTACGAACCTTGGCCTATCTTTAGCGAAGAATACTGCAAGGAAGACACAAAGACCATCGTTGTAATGATTAACGGAAAGTTGCGCGACAAATTTGAAGCCGCTGCGGATGCCGACAGTGCCGCAATAGAAGAAGCCGCCAAAGCCACAGAAGGATTCAAAAAATTTACCGAAGGAAAGACGGTTGCAAAAGTGATTGTAGTTCCAGGCAAACTAGTAAATGTTGTGGCAAAGTAGGATGAAAAGAAAAACTACGGAAGAAAAAAGAGCCCATTATATCCGCACTGCTGGAGCCATTTCCCTGTGTGGAAACCTTGCCCTTACCACTGTAAAGCTAGCCTTTGCAGTGCTGGCTTCTTCCCTTGCACTCTTGGGAGATGCGGTTGACTCTGCAACAGATGTAGTAATTTCTATCGTTACTCTAATAATTGCAGGAGTCATTGCAAAACCAGGAGACAAGGAACATCCATGGGGTCACGCCCGTGCCGAAACTGTTGCCACAATGATTCTTGCCTTTATCATATTTCTTGCAGGAAGCGAACTGGTAATTTCTGCAGTAAAGAAGCTGATTGTAAAAGACGCCTCCGAAGGAATTGCGCCAGTTGCAGTAATTGCGGCCCTTATTTCCATTGCAGGAAAATCCTTTCTAGCACTTTCCCAATACACTTTGGGCAAAAAGGCAAACTCTGACATTGTAAAAGCAAACGCCCAAAACATGCGCAACGACATAGTGCTTTCCCTTGCGGTTCTGCTGGGGCTAGCCGCATCCATTCTTTTCAAATGCCCCATCCTTGACCCACTGGTTGCAATACTTGTGGGACTGTGGGTAATAAAAAATGCCGTGGAACTTTTTAAAGACCTTAACATGGAACTTATGGACGGAAACACCGACAGTAGCCTTTACAAAAAACTTTTCGAGGCGGCATCCAGTGTAGAAGGTGTAACAAATCCCCATAGAGCCAGAATACGAAAACTGTCTTCGCTATGGGACATAAGCCTTGACATAGAAGTAAATCCTAGCATGACAATTTTTGAGGCTCACGAAAAGGCGGAACAGGTGGAAGAAGCAATAAGAAAGGCAATCCCCGATGTGTACGACATTATGGTGCATGTTGAACCAGAAGGCTCAGACCAGCATCAACCAGAAGAACGCTTTGGACTTTCACCAGAACATCTGTAAAATTTTTGAGTCTTGTTTTAAAAAGCGCTCCAGGCGTCAAGAAATTCCAACATAAACTGCTGAATGTTACCGAACCATTTTTTCTGGAAGGCACAGGCTTCTCTTCCTATGTAGCGGAAGTGCCAACATTCCCACATGTAGCCAGTAACATCTTCGTAGCCCTGAGGAAAGCTTAAAGACCAGCCGTAGTCTGCGGCATGCTCGTACACCCACTTACCCATTTTTGTGTCGCCCCAGTCGTCAGTTATGGAACCAAAGTCAACGGCACATCCAAGCTGATGCTGACTGGTACCCGGCCGTGCGCTGTACCGTTCGGCAAGTTCAACTCCGTCCTGAGCAACATAACGAGCAAAGAGTTTTTCCTGATAGGAATAGGAGCGGTATGTGGAGCTTACCATAAGTTTTATTCCGTCTTTAAGAGCAGCGGCAGAAAGTTCCTCAAGACCATGATAAGCCTCGGGACGAAGGGACAGGTCGTTGCGGCTTACATTCCACAAATCGTTGCCCTTTACAGGAATTAAATCCTTAGGCTCGTAGTCGCTTCCCACAGAATGCTTTTTGTCAATCAGAAAATAAAGTGAAAGGTCGTCTGTACGGAATTTTTTTTCTTCCTCCAAAACCTTCTGCAGGTCGGCAAGAAATTCCTTTGGGTCTCCGTTGGGAATTGCTTCTTTTGCACGGTCAGACATGGAAGAAAGTACTCTAGCAAGTTTTTCTTCTTCTGGAGAAAGTGTTACCGTTTTTGCGGAAGCAGAAGCGCTTGCTGCTACAGACTCTACAGCCCCGGACGCAACTGGCATCACAGGCTGAGCGGCAGACTGCCCCGTCATGTTTGCAGAAGCGGAAGTCTTTGAGCAGGAAACAGCAGTCAAAGCAAAAACAAGAGCAAAAAACGGTAAGATAAATCTACGCATCAGAAACCTCGGTAACAGAATGAATTATGAAGAATGTATCATAAAATCCTGTCTTTTCCAAGGCATAGCGAGCTTTATCTGAGGGATTCATAATAAAAAGTTTTGTCTTATACTTTAAGCCATCGTTAAATCCTGCAAGAATAATTCCCATTCCAGAAGAATCAACCTGGGTTACGCCAGACATGTCTAGAACCACATTTGTGTTGGGCATGTTTGCATATACCTTTTCGCGGAATTCTGTGATTGTGTAGGCGTTGCAGGCACCGTTCAGTTCAAGAAGAACATAGTTTGCGCCTTTTTTTTCCCGGATAGAAAGTTGGTCCATTATTTGCCTCCCAAATACTTCATTACAAATACGGTTATGTCGTCTTCAAGTTCCTTAGAGGTAAACTTAACCAATGAGTCGTAAGTAAACTGCGCTATTTTTGCTGCAGGATACATAAGGTTTTCTATAAGGGACTTCTGAATGCGCTCCTTGCCAAAGGCTTCGTTTCGTATGGACTGGGTTTCTATAAGTCCATCGGTACATGTCATTACAACATCTCCCGGAGCAAGCTTTACTTTCTTTACCTTAACAAGGGGAGAAATGTCCTTTACAAAGCCCAGAATATGTCCTTCACCCTGAACTTCAATTACATTGTTGTAAGCCTTTGTGTAAACAAAGAGAGCCGGGCTTCCGCAGTTAATGTAATACATGGTATCGGTGTTAAAGTCTATAAGACCAAACATGCCTGCAAAGTAAGAGCCCTTAGGAAGAGAGTCACGAATAAAGAGGTTTACCTTTTCCACAAGTTGCTTAAAGTCCTTTATTTCTGAAAGGAAGGTACGAATTACTGACTTTAAGATAACCATGTTCATGGAAGCCGCAATACCCTTACCGCTCATGGAACCTATTACAATTATGTGCCTTGTTTCGGTAAGGCGAATTAAGTCTATGAACTCACCACCAATGTTGTGTGCAGGAATCATCTTGTAGCCGGCATCAACCTTTGAACTCTTGATTAAGTCCATGTTTTCCTGAATAGAGGTAATAATCTGACCGGACATGCGGATTTCCCTGTTAACAGTTCCTACAACAGATTCGTTCATCATGTTCTTCATGTAGTAGCCTGCAAGGAAGAACTGAGGATAAAGTTTTGTAAAGGCGCTGTAGTCGTAGGGCAAGAAGATGTTCTTGTCGGTCTTCTTGTAAAGCAGGAGCATTCCTATTACGCGGCGGCCCTCGCTAAGCAGAATAAAGGCTTCGGCACCAGTGTCTTCTAGCATCTTTAAAAGCTGGGCGCGGGCGGGTGCCACATTGTAGTCCCTTTCTAGCCATTCTCTAAAGACAACGGGATGCTTTATGTTAAGAAGAACATCAAATCCAGAATTTTCCATTGGCACAGAAAGGTTCTTTCCGTCGGATGACCATACTGTGTCAAGGTTTCCTTCTCCAGAGTCCAGCATGATGTTCATGTTTGAAACGGTAACATATTTCTTAAAGGGCTTGAAGAGTTTTTCGGGAATATCCTTTGCCTTACCGGTGTAGTCAATCTGTGCAAGACACTTTTCAAAAGCCTCAAAGTAGTTGCGGTCGCGCATGAATCCCTTAGAGAGGAGGAATTCCACAAGCAGGTACCAAAGCACATTAAAGGCTACATTTGACACAACCCATGCAAGAAGGAAGAGTGCAATGCTGTTTGAAGCAAGCGGCCACATAAAGTAACAGGTAACTCCTGCAACAGCGGCCGGAATAAGGAACATGAAGATTACCCTAAGCAGTCCCCTTCCGAATGTCCTTATGTCAACAATTTCGTGGGCGCATGCGGCACGAACCAGAAGAAGAACTTCGGGAACAAAGCAGAGCATGACCAGAGTACGCATAAGGGGAACGAATCGGGCAGCAATGGAAATTACAAAAAGGGCCACCCACACTGTTGCAACGCCAAGAGAATTTACCCTCATGCGCTGTCTGTCCAGAGCCGACTTTAAGTTTTCAGAGCGCACAAGAGTTACAATTACGGTAACAAAAGGAATTAGCACCAAATAAAGTGCGCTTATAAAAGTAAACCAACTGATTGGAAGGAAGGAACCAAAGGCACCTCCAAAAGCCTTTGAAGACTCTATTGCATACTGACCTTCTGGCGTAATTGTAAGTGAAGCAAAAGCACCAGGCACAAAGAAGAAGATTACAAATACCGAAAGATTAAGAACCCATTCTATTATGATGATTGTCCTGTTGCGTTTGAATTCTGGGAACTGGATAAGATAGTCGCACACATACAGGGAGAACCACATCATGAGCATAAAGACAAGCCTGCCCACTACCAGAGAAAGTTTTTCTGGTGCCCAGAAGCAGAGTACCATTACAAGGGCCATAAGTCCTATGAGGGTAGCACAGAGCAACACAAGGTTTATGAGGGGATGCGTACTTTTATGAATTCCGTATCGGGTGTCAATGTTAAAAGATGCCCAGACAAGTGCGGCACATGCAATAATGTTTATAAAAAGAAATACCATATTAGTCCACCACCTTTGCTACCATCATGGTAACATCATCGCGCAGCTTTTTGTCGCCGTTGTAGGTAAACACAAGGTTAACTACATCGTCAATAAATTCCTGAGGCATTTTTTCGGCACTGCGTCTGATTGTATTCTGATACAGCTCCGTAGTTCCCAGTTCAACGCCTGTCTCGTCCATAACTTCAGAAACACCGTCAGAAGACATAAGGATTACATCTCCGCGGAAGAGCCTCTGTTCGTCTACGGTAACATCATCAATATCAATAATGCCAACAAGGGAACAGTTGGAAGTAAGAGGCTTTATGCGATATCCGTCCGGTGCTCTGGTAATAATCAGAGGGTCAGACATAGAGGCGTTTACATAGCGGATTGTCATTTTCTTTGTATCTACTATGCCAAGGAAAAGAACAGTATACTTATCCTGAAGCTTCATGCCCTTAATTGCCTTGTCTACTGCCCTAATCATGGCAGGAAGGTCTTCCTTGTTTTCAAGAATCTTTACGGTGTTCATAACAAGACCCATAACCAAAGCCGCTGCAAGACCCTTACCAGAAACATCACCCAGCATAAGGAGGGTCTTGTTTTCGTCTATGGGAAGTACTGAATAATAGTCGCCCGAAACATTTACAAGAGGTCTAAAGTAGGCGGCCACCTCAAGTTTGTTTATCTTTGGCATTTCTAGAGGAAGGAATGACTTTTGGGTATCTGCAAGCTGCTGCCACTCCTGAGACAGAGAAGAAATTTCTGACAGGTTGCTGATTGTAGAGGCACGAACCAAAAAGCGGCCAAATTCTTCAAATAAAGATTCGTAAATTACATGGTCAAAGAGTTTTGTGTAGCGACAGAACACATACAGGTGGTGCTTGTCTTTTGAAAGGAAAAATCCGCGAGCATCAGATGGATCCAACATGATTCCAAATTCGTCGTCCATGTAGAAGATGCCTTCATCCCACTCCTGAGGATAGTTCATGTTAAGGCGGTCAACAACTTCTGGCTTTGAAGTAAGGCGGTTGGGGCTGTTGTAAAGGACATAGTTCCTAGTTGTATCAATAAGAAGTACGGAACAGTCACCCTTCTGCTCCAGAATGTCTGCAATGGCCTCGTAAAGGTCTTCCAAGGAATAGCAGAACCTTAGACGGTTTATAAAGTCTGAAAGGATGGAAGTCTCGCCCTTGTACAGGGATTCAGTTTCTATTCGTTCGTTAAAATCTCTTCGAAGCTTGAATACTATGAGCGACAGTGCAATAAACGAAAATCCTGCGAATATGCTTATAAACAGACGGTATAGGGGAAGCTGTCCACCGGAAATAAGGGGGAATATGCTGACCATAAGAACAACCAGCATTACCGCCAACAACGCTTCGGTTAGACACAGCACAAGACGTTTTTGCGTTTTATACATATACACCTCTATATTTAAAATACAGACTTTTAAAACTGTTCGGAAACGGTGGCTTCAGAACAGGTATATTATATCACATTATCGGAATATATGTAAAAAAATTTTAATTTTTACGCGAATTTGGGTATAAAGTGACTAAAACGAGGGCCTTTTGCACCAGAAAACTGTTACTTAGGCTTTTAAGACGCTTTTCTTACGATAAAAAAACACCTTTTATGCCAATGAGACGGCTTTATTATGGAAAGAAAATGCCTTAAATGCCAAAGGCGGTCTGCCTTCTTAGCGACAAAAACCTTCTGCTAGCGAGAAAGGCTTGACAGAGGCATAAGACTGGGAGATTTTGTGGCGTTTTCCAGTTCCGCATACTCTTCCATAAGTTTCTGCTGCTGTCGGCTGAGTTTTGCAGGTAGCTGAACCATAACCTTAACATAAAGGTCTCCCTTGCGCGCACTGCCAGAATAGGGAACACCCTCCTCCTTTATGCGCAAAAGCTTACCGTGGGAAGTTCCAGCAGGAACCTTAAGGGTAATGTGCCGTCCGTCAAGAGATGTAATGGTAACATCTGCACCCAACAGGGCCTGAGAAAAACTTATGGGAACGGCACAGTACAGGTCATTGCCGTCACGCTCAAAGTACTTATCGTTTGAAACATGAATTACAATAATAAGATCGCCCGCACTTCCGCCGTTTGTGCCTGCGTCACCCTGATGGGGAATTGTAATGCGCTTACCGTCGTCAACACCGGCAGGAATGCTTATGGTCATAACCTTACTCTTTTCCTGCACTCCTGAACCGTTGCATGCCGTACAGGGGTGGTCTATTACCGTACCCTTTCCGCCACAAGTGGGACAGGTCTGCTGCATTTGGAAAAATCCTGCACTGCGCCTAATTTGCCCCACTCCCTGACAGGAAGGACATGTCTTACGGCTTGAACCGGCCGCACCACCTGTACCGTTACAAGAAGAACAGGTTTCGTGATGGCTAAACCTTATGTCCTTCTTGCAGCCAAAAACGGCTTCTTTAAATGAAATTTCTAAATCGTAACGGAGGCTTGCACCGTTGTTGTTACTGTGGCTTCTAGAACCAGAAGAAAATCCGCCCATGCCGCCGCCAAAGATGTTTTCAAAAATGTCGCTGAATCCGCCACCTGCACCGCCAAAGAGGTCGCTAAAGTCGTGGAAGGCGTGACTGTAACCGCCGCCTGCACCGCCACCCATGCCGTCAAGTCCTGCAAAACCGTACTGATCATAAATTGGACGCTTCTGGTCGTCACTTAACACTTCGTAGGCTTCGGTCGCTTCCTTAAATTTTTCCTCCGCTTCCTTGTCGCCGGGGTTACGGTCAGGGTGATATTTTACCGCCAACTTGCGGTATGCTTTTTTGATTGTTTCCTTATCTGCGCTCTTGTCTATTCCGAGCACTTCATAATAGTCGCGTTTACCAGCCATTTTCTGCTTCCTACTATCTGTATATCATAACAAATATACACAAAAAAATGAAAATAGTAAACATTTTTACAAATAAGGATATCTCTAACAGAAGACTCAGAAAGTACCATTTTCTGCTAAAGAAGTTAGCCAGACTAAAGAAGTTAGCCAGGCTACGAAAGTTAGCCACTGCTACTTGACAAGTTAGCGTAAACTAACATAATATAAGGTCCAAGGAGCAATCATGATACCCTTAGTTGTTTCAGATTTTGGGGAAGAGCAAATCATAAAAAAAATAGGTGGTAACGAGGAAGTCAAACACCACCTTGAAAATCTTGGCTTTACGGTTGGCGGTACTGTAACCATCGTAAATTCCCTTAACGGAAATGTAATCGTAAAAGTAAAGGACTCTCGCATTGCGCTTAACGAAGACTTGGCGCGAAGAATCATGGTGTAGTATTTGGAGGAAATAGATGAAGACATTACGCGATGCCGCAATTGGCGAAACCGTAAAAGTTGTAAAACTTCATGGCGAAGGTGCCGTTAAAAGGCGCATTATGGACATGGGTGTTACAAAAGGTGTTGAAGTGTTCGTACGAAAAGTTGCACCTCTGGGAGATCCAGTAGAAGTAACAGTACGCGACTATGAACTTTCGCTGCGCAAACAGGACGCAGAAATGATAGAGGTAGAATAAGATGGACATTCGAATCGCCCTTGCAGGAAACCCAAACTCGGGTAAGACAACACTGTTCAATGCACTTACGGGTTCAAATCAGTTCGTAGGAAACTGGCCCGGAGTTACAGTAGAAAAGAAAGAAGGAAAGCTTAAGAAGCACGACGGCGTAACCATTACCGACCTGCCCGGAATCTATTCACTTTCTCCTTACACGCTGGAAGAAGTTGTGGCAAGAAACTACCTTGTTTCTGAACGCCCCAACGCAATCCTTAACATTGTGGACGCTACAAACCTTGAGCGAAACCTTTACCTTACCACTCAGCTTGTAGAACTGGGAATCCCAGTTGTAGTTGCCCTTAACATGATGGATCTGGTAAAAAAGTCAGGAGACAAAATCAATGTAGAGGAGCTTTCTCGCCAGATTGGATGCAAAATTGTAGAGATTTCTGCACTTAAGGGTGACGGAGTTATGGAAGCCGCAGAAGAGGCAATTAAGGCAGCAGGCTCAACAAAGACTGTTCCCCAGCATTCTTTCTCTGGTCCTGTAGAACATGCCATTGCCCACATTGAAGAAGCAATCGTACACGACATGCCCGAAGAGCAGCAGAGATGGTATGCAATAAAAGTTTTCGAGCGTGACGAAAAAGTTCTTCAGACTCTGAACATTTCAAAGGAAACCCTTGACCATGTTGAAGGCGACATTAAGGCAGCAGAAAAAGAACTGGACGATGACGCAGAAAGTATTATTACAAACGAACGCTATGTTTACATTGCTAACATCCTCAAGTCAAGCTACAAAAAGCAGGGTGCAGGAAAACTTACCACATCAGACAAGATTGACCGCATAGTTACAAACCGCTGGCTTGGTCTTCCCATTTTTGCAGTAGTAATGTTCCTTGTCTACTGGATTGCAATGGTTGGAATTGGAGCAAGTGCAACTGACTGGGCCAACGACGGACTGTTCGGCGACGGATGGCACCTGTTTGGAATTGGAACAAAAGCTTACGAAGAAGCAGCAGAAGAATACGGTGACGCTCCCCTTATTCTTGAGGCAGTTGAAAACGGCGAACTTACCTATGTTGTTGAAGACGAGGAGACTCTTGAACTTTCCGACCCCATCGATATTACCGACGACATGGTAAGCGAAGCTGAAGAAATGGTTGCAAAGTACGGCGAAGAAGGTCCAGACCCGGCAGACTACGGTGTGTGGGTTCCAGGCATTCCCGTTCTTATTGAATCTCTTCTTGACAAGGTTGGATGTGCAGACTGGCTTAAGGGTCTTATCCTTGACGGTATTGTTGCTGGTGTAGGTGCGGTTCTTGGATTTGTTCCACAGATGCTCGTTCTCTTCTTCCTGCTTGCAATACTTGAGTCCTGCGGATACATGGCACGAATTGCATTTGTTCTTGACCGAATCTTCCGCAAGTTTGGACTTTCAGGCAAATCATTTATTCCAATGCTTGTTGGAACAGGTTGTGGTGTTCCTGGTATCATGGCAAGCCGCACAATCGAAAACGAACGCGACCGCCGTATGACAATCATGACAACAACATTTATTCCATGTGGTGCTAAAGTTCCGTTTATTGCAATGGTTGCCGGAGCAATTTTTGGTGGCTCAGCATGGGTAGCTACCAGTGCATACTTTGTCGGTATGGCAGCAATCATTATTTCTGGTGTGATGCTCAAGAAAACAAAGATGTTTGCAGGTCAGCCAGCTCCATTCGTAATGGAACTTCCTCCCTACCACATGCCAACACTGGGCAACGTACTTCGCTCAATGTGGGAACGCGGATGGTCATTCATTAAAAAAGCCGGAACTATCATCCTTCTTTCTACAATCATCGTATGGTTTACATCATTCTTTGGATGGGCAGAAGACGGATTTAGAATGCTTGCAGAAGATGAACTAGATTGTTCTATTCTTGCAAAAATCGGTGGTTGTATTGCATGGATTTTTGCACCTCTTGGATGGGGCAACTGGCAGGCAGCTGTCGCTTCTATCACAGGTCTTGTTGCAAAAGAAAACATCGTTGGTACAATGGGTATTCTTTACGGAAGTGGAGATCTTACAGCATTCCAGGCACTCGGTCAGGCATTTACAGGAATTACAGGTTACTCTTTCCTTGTATTCAACCTCTTGTGTGCTCCTTGTTTTGCTGCCATCGGTGCAATCAAGCGAGAAATGAACAGCGCAAAGTGGACATGGTTTGCAATCGGCTATCAGTGCGCATTTGCCTATGCAATCGCATTCCTTATTAACCAGATTGGCGGACTGTTCACCGGACACGCAAATGTCGTAGGTCTTATTTTTGCACTTGCACTCCTTGCAGGATTCGTCTACATGCTCTTCTTTAAGAAGTACAGAGAGGCGACAACCCTTACTGCAGATGTAAAGGTAAAGAAATAATGGGTACTGCCCTTGTAGGCATCATACTGTTGGCTATAGTTACAGCCATCAGTGTGAGCCTTATAAGAAACAAACAAAAAGGCAAAACCTCATGCGGCCAAAACTGCGCCCACTGTGCAATAAGCGGAACATGCCATTCACAGAAAAAAAAGGCGCATGAGGCCTCCTTGGGACACACCACCGTTCTTACCATAGACGGCATGATGTGCCCCATGTGCGAAAGCCACATAAACGATGCAATACGAAATAATTTTTCTGTAAAGTCAGTAAAGTCTTCCCACAAAACAGGCCTTGTTCAGATTGTAAGCGAAGAAGAAATTGACGAAGAAAAAATCCGCTCAGTAATAAAAGATACTGGCTACACCCTTAACACATTCAGCCGCATCTAGCAACATTAGTCCATTAATTTCCACGCAATAAAATATTTTTTACCATGTGCGAAACCAGTGCAAAGGCTTGACTATACCTTCCCCCAATATATACTATACCCATAAGGAGACACTATGAAAAAAATGATTAAACCTCTGGCACTGGTTATTCTGGTGCTGATAACAGCAGCAGGCGCCTATGCAAAAGACCGCGACCTGTATGCAAATGCCCCCAAAGATGTAAGAGAACGAATTTCTGCAGCAGACAAACTTATTGAACAGAAGCAGTATTTAAGCGCAAATGGAGCCCTTGGTGCTGATGACAGCGAGTACATCATCTTAAAAAGAACGGAACTTTTTACAAACTATTTTGTCATGAGCATGATGCACCAAATGTTTTCGCTAAAAAATCTTGAAGAAGGCGAAGACCTGCAGAAACTGCGCTACGAAGTTTCTTACGGCTCAAGCGACATGTCATTCGCCACAATATTCTGGAATCCCATGGATGTAATTTCTTCTTATGCAGAAGAAAACGGAATGTCTCCGGCACTGCAACTTGCAACAGCCCACTACTACTATGACACTCTTAACAGATACGGAGACCAGTGGCTAGAAAGCGTTCAGGACATGATAACAAAAGTCAATGAAAATTTTGAAGCTTCTTACGAGGCAGGATTTTATGACTACCGCTACCTTAACGAATATGCAGAATTTCTTATGAACTGTAGGGACGACAGGGGTGCATGCGAACTTTACGAAAAGGCAGTTACCCTTGTTACAAATGACGCTCGCACATGGTTCAACTATGGGGCCACCCTGCTCAACACAAATCAGACTGACAAGGCAATTACAGCAATCAAAAAGGCCATTCAGTACAAGGATCCTGTTCCAGAATATCATCTTGACGCATATCTTATTCTGATTGACGCCTACCGCAAGAAGAACGACACAAAGAATGCTGAAAAGACAATTCAGTCTGCAAAAAAGGAATTCCCCGACAGCGCACTTCCCCTCGTTTACGAAGGTGACGGCTACATCCGTGATGACAAGGTAGAAAAAGCAACAGAATCATTCAAGAAGGCTTACGCTTTAGAGTCTACCAATCAAACCCTAAAGTCAATAATAGACTCCTACTTTGGCAGAAGGTACATTGACGAAGCCATTGCATTCTGTCTGGACACAGTAGAAAGCCAGTCTGATCCAGAAAACAGAAGCATGCTTTGGTATATGGCCTTCCAGTTGCAGTACGCAAAGGGAGACAGGGAGTCTGCAGAAGTTTCAATTACAAAGGCAGAGGAATGCCTTGCTGAAGCCACAGACGCAGACTATGCCCGCAAAACCTTTAAGGAAATTAGGGACAGTTTTAACTTCTAAAAAAAAGAAAGCCGCCTTCCTGCCTTCAAAGACCTAACGGCAGAAAGACGGCCCTAACCCACTACCCGGTGGCAGCAGGATGGACAAAAAATTACACGGATGTAATTTTTTTGTTATTTTTCATCATGTACCTCATACTGCACATCGTCAGCGGAACCCTTGTCGAAGCCTGATGCACCGCCACTAGCGCCGCCTGCAGCTCCAGCATCACCCGGGTTGGGACCTGCTCCACCAGCTGCACCCTGTGCGGCCTGCTGCTTGTACATTTCCTCTGCAATTTTGTAAGAAGCCTGCTTCAATGCCTCAGTCTTTTTCTTAATGTCGTCAACATTGTCGCCCTTAAGAGCTTCCTTAAGTTCGTTAGAGGCCTTTTCTATGGCTTTCTTATCACTGGCACTCACCTTGTCGCCCAAATCTTTAAGCGTCTTTTCGGTCTGGTAAACAAGACTGTCTGCTTCGTTACGAGCATCTACAGACTCTCTCTTTTTCTTGTCTGCTTCTGCATTTGCTTCGGCGTCCTTTACCATGCGGTTAATTTCATCTTCTGAAAGGCCGCTTGAAGACTGAATCTGAATGTGCTGTTCCTTACCAGTGCCCATATCTTTTGCGCTTACATGAACAATTCCGTTTGCATCAATGTCAAAGGTAACTTCAATCTGAGGAACTCCACGAGGTGCAGGAGGAATACCAACCAAGTCAAAGCGTCCCAGAGTGCGGTTCTGGTCTGCCATTTCGCGTTCACCCTGAAGTACATGAATACTTACGGCAGTCTGTCCGTCTGCAGCAGTAGAGAAAATCTGGCTCTTCTTTGTAGGAATAGTTGTGTTGCGGTTGATAAGTTTTGTCATAACGCCGCCCATTGTTTCAATTCCCAAAGAAAGAGGAGTTACATCAAGAAGAAGAACATCCTTAACATCTCCACCAAGAACACCGCCCTGAATTGCGGCACCAATTGCAACTGCTTCGTCAGGGTTAACAGCTCGGCTTCCTTCTTTTCCGAAGATAGACTTTACTACTTCCTGAACTTTCGGCATACGGCTTGAACCACCTACCAAAAGAACTTCATCAATTTTGTCGGCAGTAATTTCTGCATCTTTCATTGCCTTAAGACAAGGTTCACGAGTGCGTTCAAAAAGACTGTCTGTCATTTGTTCAAACTGTGCGCGAGTAAGGCTCTTCTGTAAGTGCTTAGGTCCCGTTGCATCGGCAGTAATAAAGGGCAAGTTGATTTCTGCTGTAGTCTGATTTGAAAGTGCAATTTTTGCATTTTCTGCTGCTTCACGCAAACGCTGCATAGCCATTGGGTCGCCAGAAAGGTCAATACCAGTATCTGCCTTAAACTGATCAATAAGCCAGTTAACAATAACACGGTCCCAGTCGTCTCCACCTAAGTGAGTATCACCGTTGGTTGACTTAACTTCAAAGACACCGTCGCCCAATTCGAGGATTGAAATATCAAATGTACCGCCACCAAGGTCGTATACAGCGATTGTTTTTTCGTTTTTCTGATCTGACTTAAAGCCAAATGCCAAAGATGCTGCAGTAGGTTCGTTAATAATGCGCTTTACATCGAGACCTGCAATTTTACCTGCGTCTTTGGTAGCCTGGCGCTGGGCATCGTTAAAGTATGCAGGAACGGTAATAACCGCTTCGGTAACTGTTTCACCAAGATAGTCTTCTGCTGTTTTCTTCATCTTCTGGAGGATGAATGCGGAAATTTCCTGAGGACTAAATTCCTTGTTTGCTCCGTTTTCCTGAACCTGAACGCGGACATCATCACCGTGATCAAGAATTGTGTAGGGAAGTTTTGTAGCCTCACCCTTCAGTTCTCCAAAGCGGTGTCCAATAAGGCGTTTTACTGAATAGACGGTGTTCTTAGGGTTGGTAACCATCTGGTTTTTTGCAGGAAGACCTACAATGCGGTCACCTTTTGCAGTAAATCCGACGATAGACGGAGTTGTGCGTCCGCCCTCTGCATTCTGAATTACGACAGGTTCACCGTTTTCCATTACGGCGACACATGAGTTTGTCGTTCCCAAGTCGATTCCAATAATTTTTCCCATATCCTTACTCCTCAAAAAATAAACTGTTCCCTATACATTATAAAATCATGCTCTCACCGAAAAGTGCCTCGCGCGAACGGCTTCAGTCGCGATGCTCCTTGCAGATGTTCACGCGAGTCGCTTTTCGGCTACGCATGATTTTATCATTTATATGCTACGAGTTTTTTTTACTCGTGCGGTTGCCCGTTTTATTCTGCGCCTTGCAGATGTCCTTGTGTGTTGCCATCTGGCTACGCAGCTTTCCAAACTCTATCTTCTGCGAGCATACTTTTACTCGCTACGGTTGCCCGTTGGTTACACGGTTTTACCAACTTTATGCAAAGAGGGAGTTTTTTTTGCACTCGCTCAGTGCATTTATCATCTATATGCTACGAGTTTTTTTTACTCGTGCGGTTGCCCGTTTTATTCTGCGCCTTGCAGATGTCCTTGTGTGTTGCCATCTGGCTACGCAGCTTTCCAAACTCTATCTTCTGCGAGCATACTTTTACTCGCTACGGTTGCCCGTTGGTTACACGGTTTTACCAACTTTATGCAAAGAGGGAGTTTTTTTTGCACTCGCTCAGTGCATTTATCATCTATATGCTACGAGTTTTTTTTACTCGCTACGGTTGCCCTTTTAGTTGCCGGACTCTGGAGGGAGGGCTACCATTACTTTTGCGTGTCGGATTACCCTGTCCTTTAGTTTGTAGCCCTTAAGGTAGACGGCTTTTACCGTAGGCTCTTCAACCTGCTCTTCTGACCGGCCAATGGCCTCGTGAATGTCGGGGTCAAATGCGTCACCCACGGCACCGTATGCCACAAGATTGTATTTATTCTCAAGCATAGAAACCAGAGACTTGTTTATCATGGTAACACCATCGGCAATGCTCTTGGCATCTGTTGCAGTTGCGGCGGCTTCCACTGTGCGGTCAAAATTGTCTAGGCTTTCGAGCAGATCTTTTAGGAGGCTGGCGTTTCCGTAGTCAAAGGCTTCCTGTTTTTCCTGAATGGAGCGTTTGCGAAGGTTCTGAAAATCAGCCACACTGCGCATCCATTTATCCTTGTAGTCATCCCTTTCCTTTTCAAGGGCTTCAATCTGCTTTTTAAGCTCATCAGCGGAATCAGCCTGAGTACCTTCTGCTTCTGTAGAGGCATCATTTTCTTCCTCAGAGCCAGAGTCTTCCGACTGTACGACCTGATCCTCTAGTGTTGCATTTTCTTCTTCTGCCTGTGCCTGTTCAGTCTCTTCTTCTTCGCTCATAGTTTAGTTCCTTCTTTGTTCTATAGAAAAGATAATAAAACAAAGTGCCAATCGTCAAGGAAATTCGTAAAATTCAGCAGAAAATTCTAGTCGCTAGGACCGGAAGTAACTATGCCCTCGTCATGCTGTTCTGCAGGCTTTGGGACTGTTTCAATCCGTTCGTCAATGGGAACATAGGTACGCTCTTCGCTTACATTCTTGTATGCAGGGCGGTAAATGCGTCCTCCAGCAACAAGTTCCTCTATGCGGTGGGCGCTCCATCCTGCAATACGGGCAATGGCAAAAAGCGGAGTGTAAAGTTCCTTGGGAATATTCAGCATGGAATATACGAAGCCTGAATAGAAGTCCACATTGGTACAGATTTTCTTCTTGTCTCCAATCCTCTCGTACAGAATCTGGGGAGCAAGTTCTTCTATTGTCTTGTACAGGTTAAATTCTTCCTCAAAGCCCTTTTCCTTTGCAAGAGTTTCAGCCTTGTTACGCAAAAGAGTTGTTCTTGGGTCACTGATGGTATAAACAGCATGTCCCTGTCCATAGATAAGTCCGGTATGGTCAAAGGCTTCCTTGTTTGCAATCTTCCTAAGGTAGTCGGAAACTTGAGTGCGATTAGACCAGTCCTTAACATGCTTTTTTATGTCGTCCATCATGTCCATTACGCGGATGTTTGCTCCACCGTGCCTTCTTCCCTTAAGTGAACCAACCGCCGCCGCCACAGCAGAATAGGTGTCTGTGTCTGCCGAAGAAACAACATGAATTGTAAGGGATGAGTTGTTACCGCCACCGTGCTCGGCATGAAGAATAAGGGCAAGGTCAAGAATTTCTGCCTCAAGACGGGTATAGCTTTTGTTGCTCCTTATAAGACGCAGAAAGTTTTCTGCAGTGCTAAGCTTGGGATCAGGATTGTGGATGTACATGCTCTTTCCGTCATAGTAGCGCCTCTTTGCCTGATAGCCGTATGCCGCAAGAGTGGGAAAGCGTGCAATCAGTTCTACGCACTGGCGCAGGACAGTTGGCAGACTTCTGTCTTCGGGATTATTGTCGTAAGAATATGAGGCAAGGACTCCGCGGGCAATTTTGTTCATAATGTCGCTGGAAGGAGCCTTCATAATCATGTCTTCTGTAAAGTTCGGAGGCAGAATCCTAAGGGAGCCTAAAAAGTCGCGGAATACATCAAGCTGATTCTGAGTCGGCAGCTGACCAAAAAGCAGGAGGTAGACGCACTGTTCGTAACCAAACTGATGGTGCTTTTCCGCATCATGCACTATGTCTTCCACATTGTAACCGCGGTAAATGAGTTTTCCAGGAACTGCAATTTTGTTTCCGTCTTTGTCAATTTCGTAACCTACAACATCACCTATTCGGGTAAGGCCTACAAGAACACCCCTTCCGTCGGCATAGCGAAGTCCCCTCTTTACATCATATTTCTGATAGAGGGCTGGATCGATGGGGTCATTGTTTTTTGCAAACTCCGACAGGGCGTTAATGAAAGTGGAAGTATCAAATAAATCAGACATACTTTTTCCTCACTTACTTTGGCATTTAGACTCTATTTTATAGAAATATCCCGACTTTTACAAGTGTTATCATGGATAGAAATCTCCAAAACATCCATGAACTAAAAAAGAAGCAAAGGCAAATTCCTAAAAAAACCAGATCGGAAGAGCACACGTCTGAACTCCA
>CALCRU010000019.1 GCA_937894335.1 uncultured Treponema sp.
CATGATAAAAAAAAAGTATAGCATGTGCTTGTGTGAATTGCACTACCCGAATGGGGGGGCGGTTCAAGCAATAAGTGGCGATTGCCTGATCAAATTTTGATTCCTGCATTTTTTAGAAAAATCTCAAATTTAGTTACATTCATTTTCGACTCCTGATAATTTTTTGGGATATGGCACACGGTTTTTATAAATTCTTCAACACCGTCTGTATATCTTGGGCGGTTAGTTTTGTCTTTGGGTCGGTGTAGATGGTCACATTAATGCCTGTCTTCTTTTTTGAAAGTCGCTGTCGGATAAGCATCTTACTCTGGGTGACTGCAAGGTCGCCTTTAAGGACGGTCATAAGCATGTAGATTCCTTGCTCGGTAAAGGCGTAAGGATTATATCGCGTACCACCCCAACTTGAGGTGAAAATTTTGCACCTCAAGATTTCTTCCATTTCAATGTCTGACAGTTGAAACATAAAATCTGAATCAAATCGTTCGATATTGTTCTTTACCTGGCGATTAAAATTCTTCGTTTCATACCCATAAATCTGAGCTAAATCAAAATCCAGCATCACCTGCTGGCTGCGGATAACATGAATCTTTGAACGAATCGAGTTTTCTTGCTGAAATGTTTTCCAAAATCCAGTATACTTTTACAGAAAACAGGAGGAAAAAATGACCCTAATTTCATGGAACATAGACTCACTTAAGGCTGCCCTTACTTCCACTTCGGACAGAGCAAAACTTTCTCAGGCTGTGCTTGAAAAACTTGGTGGTTACAATGCAGACATAATTGCCATTCAGGAAACAAAACTTCCTGCAGAAGGTCCTTCAAAAAAACTTCTGGAACTCTTGGATGGCTATTTTCCTGGCTACAAGGTTGAGTGGATTTCTTCCCTTCCTCCTGCAAGAAAGGGATACGCTGGAACCATGATTCTCTACAGAGAGGGGCTTGCTGCTAGCCGTTTAGAAACAAAACTTGGCGCTCCCGACACCATGGACAGCGAAGGCCGCCTGCTTGTTCTTGAATTTGACGAATTTTATTTTGCCAATGTATATACTCCAAACTCTGGCGACGGTCTTAAACGCCTTTCGGAACGGCAAAAGTGGGATGCCCTTTATGCCAGCTATCTTTCTAGCCTAGACAAAAAAAAGCCTGTTATTGCCTGCGGAGACTTTAATGTTGCCCATAAAGAAATTGACCTTGCAAATCCTGCTTCTAATCATTTTTCTGCTGGCTTTACTGACGAGGAGCGGGAGGGCTTTACAAAACTTCTTGAACGGGGTTTTACAGACAGCTTCCGTTTTGTTCACGGAGATGTAAAAGACATTTATTCTTGGTGGGGGCAGCGGATTAAAACCTCTAAAATTAACAACTCTGGCTGGCGCATTGACTACTTTCTGGTAAGCGACCGCATAAAAGAGCAGGTCAAAAAATCCGAGATGATAGACTCTGGCCCAAGGCAAGATCACACTCCCATTCTTTTGGAAATAGATATTTGACTCTTAATGTAAACTTTTTATGCCTGTAGCATGTTTTCTTTTAATGTGGTATGATTGTTCGTGGAGAATGCCGTTATATGGATTACGCAAACGTCGGTATAATTGCGCTTCTGGTTCATGTAATCATCAACTTTGATGTGCTTAAAATTTCTAGGGAACCAAGAACCAGGGCTCATGCTACTTATAGAAATTTTTTAATCTGCGTGCTCTTTTATTACATTTTTGATTTTCTTTAGGGGCTTGTGTACGGGTTAAGGATTGCTGTTTTTTCCTTCATCTGGACAGAGCTTTATTTTGCCCTTGTAGCCATTACTGTCTTTTTCTGGACAAGGTTTGTCATCATATATGTTAACGACCGGAATGCCTTTGCAGGTATTTTAAAATATGCAGGAATAGTTTTTCTTGCCTTTGAATTTCTTGCCCTCCTTGTAAACCTCTTTCTGCCTGTTATGTTTTATTTTGACGAAGAGGGAATCTACCATACGGGAAAGGCTAGGGCTATAACCATGTTTGCCCAGATACTGCTTTTTCTGGCTACATCGATTTACATGCTTGCGGTTGCCCTTTGGAACAGGGGAAAGATTCGCAGAAGGCACGGTGCTATTGCAGGCTTTGGAATTTCAATGACTGTTTTTGTTTTGTTTTCTACTCTTTATCCAACTCTTCCGTTTTATTCCTTGGGCTATCTGTTGGGAGTTTGCATAATACACACCTTTGTTCTTGAGGACGAAAAGGAATCTCGGCGTAGGGAACTTGAAAGCCTTTTAAAGGTGGGAGAGATTCAAGAGCAGGAACTGGATTCTGCCCGACTTATGGCATACACTGACCCTCTGACTTTTGTAAAAAGCAAGACTGCCTATCAGGAAGATATTATAGGAATCGAAAAGCGTATTGAAGGTGAAATACTTAAGGATTTTGGACTTGCTGTTTTTGATGTAAACGGACTTAAGTCTGTAAACGACACAAAGGGACATGAAGAGGGTGACAGGCTGATTAAGTCTGCATGTAAGATAATATGCGAGATTTTTAAGCACAGTCCCATTTACCGCATTGGTGGTGACGAGTTTGTTGCCTTTATTATGGGAGACGATTACAGGAACAGAGTGTCTCTTCTTTATGAATTTAATCTGCAGATGGAAAAGAATGCGGAAGAAAACGGCATTGTAGTTGCCTGTGGATTTTCTGAGTATGCCCAAGGGGTGGACAGGGACTTTAGTTCTGTCTTTAACAGGGCAGACAAAAAAATGTACGAGCAGAAAAAGAAGCTTAAGAAAATGAAGCCCTAAAAGCCTGTTTGGGCACTTTACACTTATACTGCACTGTGATATAATATGTTACACTTTTTAAAGAGGTAAACATGATTTTCCCACTTGAGCAGTTAGTTAAGTTTAAAGGTTCCATTTACGAAATTACCGTTGCTGCAAGTCGTCGTGCATATCAGCTTGCAATGATAAAGGCTCCGGTCGTGGAAGAAAACGACGGAAAGGTTGTAAGCCTTGCTGCCCGTCAGCTTTTTACGAACGAAGTTCAATATCGCATTGAGCAGACACAGCAGTAATGAAGGATGCTGCCCAGCCTGTCATGGTCATAGCGGCTCCCACTGCGTCAGGAAAGACTGCACTTGTCCGGGCACTGTTCGGTAAGGGCAGTCTTTTTCGCTTTAAAGATCGTGCCGAAATTATTAGTGCGGACAGTCAGGCCGTTTACAAGGGCTTTGACATAGGAACTGCAAAACCTACCCCAGAAGAACAAAAAGAAATTCCTTACCACCTAATTGATGTGGCTTCTCCCTTTAGGCAGTTTGGATTGGGAGATTTTATGTCTATGGCGGATGAGGCCGCTGCAGAAATTTGGAGCAAAAAGAAAATACCTGTTTTGGTTGGGGGAACGGGATTCTACATCCGCTCATTTTTAATGGGTGCACCTGTTGCCCCTGAAAGCTCTCCTAAAATCCGTAGCAGGCTTTTTGAACGCCTTGAAAAAGAGGGAAGCGAAAAACTTTATGAAGAACTAACATCTCTTGATCCTGACTACGCAAAAAAAATCCATGTAAACGATGCCTACAGAATTTGCCGTGGGCTGGAAGTTTTTTATACTTCGGGTCGTCCTTTAAGTTCCTACGAAATTCCCCAAAGCCTTAGAAAGGGATTTTCTTTTCTTACGATTATTCTTGAACGGGACAGGGAGGAGCTTTACCGCCGCATAGACGATCGAGTGGAAGAACTTTTTAAAAACGGTCTTGAGGAAGAAGTGCGCCACCTTAGGGAAGAGGGCTGTAATGCAGAAACTCCTGCAATGAAGGCCATAGGTTATCGTGAGTTTTTTGATTCAGAACTGAATGGTGACATTGGACTTATAAAGGCCGCCATAAAGCACAACAGTCATCGTTATGCAAAAAGACAGATTACCTACATGCAGAACATTCCTGGAGCCATTACCCTTCATGCGGACAGTATGGAAAAAATAAGAGGCCTTGCGGAAGATTTTTTTTCTAACTGGCTTGACGGGGAATCGTAATTGTAAAGGTGCTTCCCTTTCCCAGTTCGGAACTGACGCTTATGTTCCATCCGTGGGTGTCGATTATGTTCTTTACTGTGGAAAGACCTATTCCCATGCCCTGTTCGCGACGGGAATTTGTTCCCCTGTAAAAGAGTTCCCACACATGCTCAAGTTCTTGCTCTGCTATGCCTGCTCCTGTATCCCTTACGCTAATGCGGATGTCATCATCTGACTGAAGTGCCTTTATTTCTATGGTGTCGCCTTCTTTTGAATATCTGACTGCATTGCTAAAGAGGTTTTCCAGTGCCCTCTGAAACAGAGCCTTGTCCATCTGCACTTTTGTTTTACCGTCAACATTTAGTTCCGTAACTATGGTGCGCTTGTATACTTCTCCGGTAAGGGTTGCCCCCTGTGCAAATTCTTCTAGGAGTGGAAGTAGTTCTTCTTCCCTAAGGGTTTCCCTCCAGTCGGTATTGTTGAGCTTAACATAGTTAATCAGCTCGTTAATCATTCCTTCAAGCTGGTCTGCCTTTGTGTGTATTACATCAAGAGATTTTTTTACGGAATCCATGTCGCCCACAACTCCGTCGGTAATTGCTTCCGTATATCCCTTAATTAGGGCAACAGGTGTCCTAAGGTCGTGGCTTATTCCCATTATGAAGCGGCTCTGCTTTTCTTGGTCTTCTTTAAGGGACTGTCGCATTTTTTCTATGCTTCTGGTAAGGGAAGTTATTTCGTTGCTGTAGCCCGAAGTCTTTTTGTTTTCTATGCTACTGTTAAGTTCGCCTGCCGCAATTTTCTGAGTGTTCTTTTCCAGGATTGTAATTGATGAGGAAATTGTTCGTGAAAGTCTAATGAGGTAGATTATGCAGAAAATAATAAATGCAAGGACTCCTACAAAAAAGGGAATGTAAACTCTGTAGGCGTTTGTCTTTTTTTTGTCAAACGGTCCCTTTGCATCGGGGATTTTTGTTCTGCTTATGACAAGAAATCTGTTTGTCTGAGAAGCGACTCTTGCTTCCGTGGATTCGTCGTCGGGAGAGGGCTTTCTTTTGTGCAGGGGAGACTGAAGTTGATAGTCATAGTTTCCTGCAGTGTCATGCATTAGGGTAAAGAGTGAAAGAACATCTACTGCAGTTCCCACGGGAAGGTCCCCTATTGTAGAAATAATTACGCTGGAGTCGTATACTACTGCAACCTGCACATTTGGGGGAATGTCTTTCAACTGTTCTTCCAGTTCGTCCCAGTCATTGTCACTTACATCAAGTTCTCCTATTTCGCGGATTTGCTTGTAACCCTGCATAAGGTATCTTTGCGAGGAGGTAAGGTAATAGTGTACTGGTACCGAAATCATGCAGAGTAGAGGAATGATTATGATTGCCGCAATGAGTAGCCTGAACTGGGTTTGTATTTTCATTTTGCCTGCTTTTCCACGCCTTCAAATTTGTAGCCCATGCCAAACATGGTGGTAATGTATTTGGGCTTAGCAGGGTCTTCTTCTATCTTTTTTCTAAGGCGCTGAATGTAAACCGCAACTGCTGTTATGTCTCCGTACTGGCTCTTCCAAACGCCGCTGTAAATTGTTTCTGGTGTAAGGGATTCTCCTGCGTGACGGAAAAGAAATTCCAATACTTCGTATTCTTTTGCCGAAAGGGAAATTTTTTCTGCACCTTTTTTAAGCACGCAACTGTTGCAGTAGACTGTGTAGGGACCAAAGTTAACTGTCTCTTCTGTTGCTGCTTCTGTGGCGGCCTGCCTTTCCAGTTTTGCCTTTACTCTTGCCACAAGAACTCTGGGGCTAAAGGGCTTGGTAACAAATTCGTCTGCTCCGTAACCTAAGCCTGCAATTATGTCTTCGTCGGCGTCACGGGCAGAAACTATTATGACAGGTATGGTGGCCTTGTATTCCGCCCTAAATTTTTTAAGAAAGTCTAGTCCGCTCATTCCTGGAAGGTTAAGGTCAAGAAGAATAAGGTCGCTTTTCCATCCTTCCGCAAGTTTTTCTAGAGCAGCCTCGGCAGACTCGCAGGCAAGGCATTCAAAGCCGGCATTTTCCATGTACATGGTAACTAGCTGGGCCATTTCGGGAACATCTTCTATAACAAGTATCTTTGTCTTCATGCCTATAAATGTAACGCTAAAATCCCTCTTCTGCAATTACAAATTTGTTTTATAACAAAGAATTATTGCTTTAAGAAGAAAGGGAAAAAATCCGATAAATAAATGGGGTAAAGTACTTGACGGTTTGGGCAATACGGTACATTATATAAGATATGATAGAAGTTACGCGTCTGAATGGCAAAAAGTACTGGATAAACCCCCATCAGATTGAAAGCATGGAAGAAAAACCTGACCTTACAATCTCTTTGCTTTCCGGTAATCAAATTGTCGTAAAGGATACGCCTGAAGAAATAATTCAGAAGGTTGTTGACTACCGAAGACGCATAGGCATCTACAAACAAGAACTGTAGGGTTGGTAAAAAAAGGGAGGATACAGTTTCTAAATGGATATAGCAACAATAATCGGATTTGTTGGCGGTATTGCCATGGTTATGCTTGGTGTTATTTCCGGTGGTTCTAACATCATGAACATTATTGATGTTCCGTCTATGTTCATTACCATTGGCGGTTCCTACATGGCGCTTTTCGTTTCTTCACCCCTTAACAAGGTTTTGGGCATTTGGGGCGTTATAACTCGCTGTTTTAAGACATTCGACTACGGTGAAAAAAATATAGTACAGAACATGGTTTCCCTTAGTGAAAAGGCCCGCCGAGAGGGTATTCTTGCTCTTGAAGAAGGCTTGGACGATTTGGACGACCAATTTATGAAAGAGGGACTCCGCCTTATGGTTGACGGACACGACGGTTCTGCAATCCGCGCAATCCTTGAAAACGAAATGACTCAGACCGAGGCCCGTCATATGGAATGGGCAGGTGTTATGAACCAGTGGGCAGGTTATGCTCCAGGTTGGGGTATGATGGGTACCGTTATCGGTCTTATTGGTATGTTGAACAACTTGGAAGACAAGAGCTCTCTTGGTCCTAACATGGCTGTTGCTTTGATTACTACGCTGTACGGTTCAATGCTTGCAAACTGGTTGTTCGGTACAATGGCTACTAAACTTCTTGCTCAGAACGCTAGGGAAATGAACAGCCGCGAAATGGTTCTTGAGGGAATCCTTTCAATTCAGGCTGGTGATAACCCTCGTATTCTTGCAACAAAACTCCTTACTTATCTAGATCCTAAGACTCGAAAGTCAATTGAGTCAGAGGTTCTTAAGGACTAAGGCGGACGCTGATGGGAAAGAAAGCAAAGGAACCAGAAAAACCGTCAACCGCGTGGCAGGGAACTTACGGAGACATGATTACCCTCATGCTCTGCTTCTTCGTTATGCTGTATGACCCTTCCGAAACGGATGCTGTTCAGATGGCGGCGATGATGGCGGCCCTTAACAATAATACGACTGGCGGTGGCAACTCTCTTAGCCCTGGAGCCCTTGCAAGTTTGGGCAACACCATAAGTGCGCTTCCGTCTATAGAAAAGGGTCGTGCAATGGGTCCCACCATGAAGAAGGCTACTTCTACATTTGCTCCAGACATTAAGTCCAACAAGATAACCATTACTAGCGACGAAAGGGGAGTGGTAATTACCCTTACTGGTGATGCTTTTTTTGAGCAGGGTAGTGCGGACCTTAATATAGACGACACTAGGGAAACTTTACTACGCATAGCGCAGTTTTTTGCCGATGATGAATTAAAGGGCAGAAGGTGGCGCATTGAAGGCCATACGGACAACATGCCCGTTCAGGCTCTTTTTGACGAGGAAACCGGTCAGAGGATTGGCTTTCCTAGCAACTGGGAACTTTCTGCTGCCCGTGCGGCAAATGTCCTGCATTATCTGTCGGACTTTGGCGTAGACGAACAGCAGTTTTCTATAGCGGGTTACGCTGATACCCGTCCAAAGTTCAGCAACGATACGGCTGAAGGCAGAGCCTACAACCGTAGGGTAGACATAATCATTCTAGACGAAGGTCATTTTTAGTGGTAAACTAGGGAACGGAGGCATATATGGCAGACAGTGGCGATGAAGATCTTTCAAGCGACCTTGACGGCGGTGGTAGCGCAAAAAAAGGCGGTGGCAAGGGATTTTTGACTGGCGTTTTAAAATATATTCTCATTGGAATTGCGGCGATTATCCTTATTGTTACGATTGTCGTTGTTGTGAACCTTATCATGAACAAGAACAACACGAAGGCGACCTCCATACCTGTTTCCGACGAGTATGTGACCACAAGGGAAGTATACGACTGGTACACTTCTTTGGATCAGGTTCGTACAAATACAAGGGATCCTATTCCTGCCAGCGTTGTTGTTCAGGTTGCCATAGGCTACAAAAAGGACGACAAAAACGCTTCTGCAGAAATTACATCTCGCCGTATAGAAATTTCTGCCTTCCTGCGAAGGTTCTTCTCTCAGAAAACGGTTGCCGAACTGGGACCGGAAAATGAAGATGTCCTTCGTCAGCAGATTCGTGATCAGATAAATGATGATATCTTGAGTAGTTCGAAAATAAGAGACATTCAGTTTACATCACTGGATGTTGTGCAGCAGTAAGATGTCAGGTGGTGGTGAGGAATGAATGAAGTTCTGTCGCAAGACGAAATAGACCAGCTTCTCCAAGCAATCTCTTCGGGTGAAAACGAGACCGATGACTTTAAGCCGGTAAGTGACACTCGACGCATAAAAATTTACGACTTCCGCCGCCCAGACAAATTCTCAAAGGAACAGATTCGTACCGTTTCCAACATGCACGAAACCTTTGCCCGTCTTACCACGACAAGCCTTTCGGCTCAGCTTCGGGCATTGGTTCATGTTCATGTGGCTTCGGTTGACCAGCTTACCTACGAAGAGTTTATCCGCTCAATTCCTACTCCTACAACTCTTGCCGTTGTAAACATGGATCCCCTTAAGGGTAACGCCGTTCTTGAAATTGCTCCAGAAATTACATTTATCATGATTGACCGCCTGTTCGGAGGCTCTGGAGACACTGGCGGAAAAGTAAACCGCGACCTTACGGATATTGAACAGTCTGTAATGGAAGGCGTTATTGTCCGCATCCTTGCCAATATGCGCGAGGCTTGGACTCAGGTAATAGACTTGAGACCTCGTCTTCAGCAGATAGAAACAAACCCTCAGTTTGCACAGATTGTTGCCCCTGGCGAAATGGTTATTCTTGTTACTCTGGAAATTAAAATTGGTGAGGAAGCAGGCATGATGAACATCTGTATTCCTTACATTACCATAGAGCCAATTGTTTCAAAACTGTCCAGCCAGTTCTGGTTCAGCTCAATAAGAAAAAGTTCCACAACCCAGTATTTGGGAACCCTTAAGGAAAAACTTTCCGATGTAGACATGGACATTATTGCCGAGGTTGGAACAATGAATGTTTCAATCCGTGATGTTTTAAATCTGCGTATAGGAGATGTGGTTCGCTTTAACGATATTCGCGTAAACGACCCCCTTACTCTTAGCGTGGGAACAAGAAAGAAATTCTACTGTCAGCCCGGCGTCGTGGGCAAAAAAATGGCAGTTCAGATAATAGGAAAAATGAAAGAATCCGACGAAGATGAATTCGAAGAACTTAGTGCAGAAGGAGACGAAACATTATGAGTGAAGGTTCCATTTCACAGGAAGAAATTGATGCATTGCTGTCCGGCGTAGATATGGGCGGCCTTAGTGCCGGTGGTTCTTCCACATCTGCTCCTTCGGTGCATATAGATGTTGCAACTCTGGAGAAATTTGCAGGCGGAATTAAGGACAAACTTGCCGACAACCTAAAGACTATGACAGGTTCGGATGTTTCTTTTGGAACACCGACTGTAGAATCTGTAGGCCGTGACCAGATGCTTGCAAAGATTCCTGAAGTTGTCATTGCCGTTATGGCGGACTATTCTACGGGTCTTAACGGAGACCACCTCTTTGTGCTTTCTCCAGAACTTGCACAGAAGCTTGTAAGTCTTGTAAACAAGGAAGATAATGCGGAACTTGACGACATGGCACTGTCTGTAATAAGCGAAGTAGTTTCTCAGCATTCTGGTGCAGAAATTATGGAACTTAGCAAAGACGGAAAACTGCCTGGTCTTGCAACAAATCCTCCCGAGGCGGTAAATCAGCCTAAGGCTATGATTCGCATGCCTCAGAATACTTTTGCACTCTTTACCTTCCCCCTTACTGTAGATGGAAATCCCTACACCATATGGGAAGCAGTTGGTTCTACAGTTGCAGATGGCATGGCAAAGGCTCTTGGCGGCGGTCAGCAGGCTGCTCCTGCTGCGGCTATGGGCGGAATGGCCGGTGGTGCTCCAATGGGTGGAATGGCAATGGGTGGCATGCCTAATATGGGAATGCAGCAGATGGGAATGCCTAATATGGGAATGCAGATGGGCGGTATGCCTCAAGGCGGAATGGCTATGGGCGGAATGCAGATGGGTGGAATGATGCCTATGGGTGGCATGCCTATGGGTACTCCTCCAAATGTTCAGGCACTCCAGTTCTCAAACCTTCAGGCTGCCGCTGGTGCTGGAGAACAGGGCAACATTGGTCTTATCATGGATGTTTTCATGGAAATGACCGTAGAGCTTGGACGCACCAAAAAGACCATTAAGGACATTCTTGGCATGGGCGAAGGTACCATCATAGAGCTTGATAAACTTGCCGGTGAACCGGTAGATATATTAGTTAACCATAAACCTATAGCAAAGGGTGAGGTTGTAGTTATTGACGAAAACTTCGGTGTTCGCGTTACAGAAATTCTTCCTGCAATCGAACATGTTACCGGCTCCCTGTAAAGGGAGGCTGTAGGACTCTGTGCTTCTGGGGAGGAGTGTAGGGCAATGGGTGGGGGAAATTACGAAAAAGACTCTTTTTCTTTTGCTGTTTGCATGTTGCTGTGCTTTTTCCTTTGCACAGTCTGTTGGTGACGGTGCGGCTACCGTTAACGAGGACACTGCAATAATTCAGCCTGCCGAAAATTCAGAATCCAACTATCCCATAACGGCTCCTACATCTGGTTCGGACATTCGTACTGGTCTTGGGGCAGGGGCATATATCCGCATGATAATTGTCCTTCTGATAATCATTGGCATAATATGGCTCTTTGCTCGCTTCTTTAAGAAAAACATAAACGGTGGAAGTGTGGAAGAAAATCCTTTTATGCTTCGTCGGGTGGCTTCCATTTCCCTTGGTGCAGGAAAGTCTGTGCAGATTGTTACCCTCCTTGACAACAAGGGCTTTCTTCTTGGAGTTTCTGATGATGGTGTTTCTCTTCTGGGTACCATTGACGATGTGGAGCTTATACAGGCCCTAAACCTTAACGCCGACAGGGCAGAAAACGCTCCCAGACCTAAAAACTTTGCCGACATCTTGGAAATCTTTACAAAAAAGAAGGGCTCTTCTTCTTCCCCAACAGCTTCCCAATCTTCTTCAGAAGACGCTTTGGGATTTCTTAAAAAGCAGCGTGACAGATTGGGCGGTAACGAAGAATGAAAAAATTCCTTCCAGCTTTTTTTGCACTACTACTTCTTTTTCCGTTTTCTCTTTATGCCCAGTCTTCAGGTAACGAAAATTTTCCTGAAGGCGCAACATATGGCACAACGGAAATGCCGGGAACTGTAAGTGGTATAGACTTTCCCAACATAACTTTTTCTGCAACGGCTCCTCAAACTGGTAACGAGGTGGCATTTAGCGTACAGCTTCTGCTTCTTCTTGCAGTGCTTACCATTGCTCCAAGCCTTATACTTCTTGTAACATGCTTCTTGCGCTTTTCTATTGTGCTCAACTTTATAAAGCAGGCTCTTTCTTTGCAGCAGGTTCCGCCTACGGCAGTGCTTAACGGCATAGCGCTTTTTATGACGCTCTTTTGTATGTGGCCAACTTTTTCTCAGGTGTACGAAAATTCCTTTAAGCCCCTTTCCAACAACGAGATTTCCCTTACTCAGGCCTACACCGAGGCAGAGGCTCCAATGCGGCTTTTTATGTATCAGCAGATGACGGACGACACTACTTACATTGCAACATTTATGAGCATGGCAAACCTTGACCGTCCCGACACCCTTGCAGATGTTCCCACTTACATTCTTATTCCTGCCTACATTCTGCACGAACTGACGGCGGCATTTAAAATAGGCATACTGCTTTATATTCCCTTCATAGTCATAGACATGGTGGTGGCCAGCATTTTAATGAGTATGGGCATGATGATGCTTCCTCCTGCCCAAGTTTCCATTCCCTTCAAGTTAATGCTTTTTGTTCTTGTAGACGGATGGGGACTCTTAACCACAAACCTTTTCCAGAGCATTTTGTAGGAGGCCTAGTAAATGACACTGAATCAGATTGTAGGAATTCTTCAGCAGGGAATAATGCAGGTTTTTCTTCTTGCGGCTCCTGTTCTTGGTGCGGCACTGATTATCGGTTTGATTATTGCAATTTTTCAGGCAACGACTTCCATTCAGGAACAGACGCTTACCTTTCTTCCAAAATTTGCGGTAATTCTTTTGGTTATAGTACTTTTGGGTAGATGGATGCTAACTTCAATGCGTCAGTACACCATAAACCTGTTCGAAATGATTTCACGCATGTAGGGGAGCCGTTTAGATGTTGGGAAGATTGGTTTCTGCAGCACCCGTTTTTCTCCTTGTGGCAGCTAGGTGTCTTGCCCTTGTGCTTACCATGCCACTTCTTTCTAACTCTTCAATTCCAAGGCGTGCAAAAATAGCTCTTGCGGCATACATGGCATATTTCGTTCTTCCCTCAGTTTCTCTGGATTCAGGTGTCTATGGGGCATACGCTTCCTACATCAGTGCAGACGGAGCCTTTAATTTAGACTATGCATTTCTTCTTGCAGGAGAAGCCCTTATTGGAATCATCATGGGATTTTTTATAAATGTGATTTTTGGAGCCTTTAGTTCCGCAGGTCAGTTTTTTTCTCATCAGATGGGACTTGCTGTTGCTTCTGCCTATGATTCCCTTAATCAGGTTGAAAACCCCCTTATGGGCGAATTCTTTAACTTTGCGGCCCTCCTTGTATTTTTACAGAACCACTGGTTTCAGGAAATTTTTCTTGGTGCGTTAAAGACAAGTTTTTCTTCGCTTAATGCATTTTCAATTGTAAACCATCAGGGACAACTTTTAACCTTTATGCTGTCTTCCCTTACCAGCCTTTTTACAAATGCCCTTGTTCTTGCCCTTCCCATAATGGGAACTCTGTTTTTAATAAATGTTACCATGGGCATTCTTTCAAAGGCCGCGCCTCAGATGAATCTTATTTCTGACGGATTCCCCATCCTGCTTCTGATGGGATACTTTATTATAATAATTCTGCTTCCCTATCTGTGCGACTTCTTTACGGAATGTTTTGTTTCTGGCTACCGTTCTCTTGAACGGCTCTTTGTTAGTCTTGGCGGAGGAGGCATTTAGTGCAGAGTCTTGACTTACAGTGGTTTGCACCCGATGACAACAAGGAAGACCGTACCGAGGAAGCCTCTGAGTATAAACTTCGTAAGGCCAGAGAAGAGGGGCGCATTGCAAAGAGTCAGGACCTTAACGGTTCCATTGTATTTCTTTTTTGTGCAGTGCTTTTAGTTTTTCTTGGTCCATGGGTAGAAAAGCGTCTAGAAGAAATACTCTACTTTTTCTTTAACCGCATAACCGCAAGCAATATAGATGACGGAACCTTTGCCTACGCCTGTTTAAGGTGTCTTCTTTTTTGCGTAATTCCCTTTGCCGCCGTAGGATTTTTGGCTGGTGTCGTGGTAAATGTTGTGCAGAACAAGGGCTTCATTTTTACCACAAAGACAATCACTCCAAAGTTTAATAAAATTGTTCCCCACTTTGGCGAATACCTTAAGAGAACTCTTTTTTCTGTCCGAGGCGTCTTCAACATTGTAAAGTCTATCTTTAAAGTTATAGTTATTGCTCTTATTGCATTTGTAATTATAAGGCGCAATCTTCCCGTTACTCTGGAATTTCTTCACACTGGAGGACCTCGTCTTGCCATGCAGCAACTTGCAGGAATTATTGCCAGACTTCTTCTTGTTTCTGCTGTAGTCCTTCTTGTTTTTGGAGTGTTGGACTATGTGGTTCAGAGCAGGGAGTTTAAAAAAGAAATGCGCATGACCAAGCAGGAAGTAAAGCAGGAATACAAGGAGATGGAAGGTGATCCCGAAGTTAAGAGCCACCTTGAGTCTGCGCAGAAAAACCTTCTTAGGGCAAATATGCCTAAGGCAGTTAGGGAATCTGATGTAGTCATTACAAACCCAACCCATTATGCCGTTGCCCTGCAGTGGAGGAGGGGAAGAAAGGAGTCTCCTGAACTTACCGCAAAGGGTGTTGACCTTACGGCTCAGAATATGAAAAAAATTGCCCGTGAGGCGGATGTCCCAGTTGTAGAAAACAGGCCTTTGGCCCGAAGTCTCTATACAGAAGTTGAAATTGGTGATACAATACCTAATGACTATTTGCGTGCTGTTGCAACAGTATATGCGCAGATTGACTATATGAATAAAAATAATGACGGCAAAAGGGGATAGCGCGTCGGAATACCGGAGTGCATGCCGTATAAAAAATTGATGGGGTGGGATAGACATGCCTGAAACTCAAATGAGTACTAGGGAAAAAATTTTCTCTTTTGTAAGCAACAATCTAGTTGCGGTGGCGGTAGTCATCGTTGTTCTATTCATGTTTCTTCCTCTTCCAAAAACTCTCATAGACATAGGCATGGTGGTAAATCTTGCAGCTTCCCTAATTATTCTGCTTACCGTTGTGTACATGCGAAATGCGGCAGACTTTTCTTCCTTTCCCCGGGTGGTTCAGTTTGCAACCATGTTCGGACTGGGACTGAACATTTCTTCTACGCGAAACATACTTATGCAGCACGACATGTCTAACCAGAGCGAAATGGTAAAGACATTTGCTGACATTGTTGCAGGCGACAGTCTTGTAATAGGATTTGTCATATTCATCATACTGATTGTGGTTCAGGTTCTTGTTGTTACCAAGGGAGCGGAAAGAGTTTCCGAAGTAAAGGCTAGGTTTACTTTGGACGCAATGAACAACAAGATGTTTGACATTCAGAATGACCTTAATGCTGGAATAATCAGCGAAGCGGAGGCTGCAAAAAGAAAGAGCCTGATCAGACGCGAGGTTGACTTTTATTCTGCCATGGACGGTTCTTCAAAATTCGTAAGCGGAAATGTTAAGGCTGGAATCTTCATTACAGTTGTAAACCTTATAGGTGGAATTGTAAGCGGTACCGTTCCTGCCTTGGGCGGCAATCTTGGCATAATGGATGCCCTTAATGTTTATGCAAAACTTACCATTGGCGACGGACTTATGAGTCAACTTCCTTCAATCATGGTTTCTTTTGCAACTGGACTTCTTATTACTGGCTCCAATTCCGAAGAGGGACTTACAGATCAGCTTAAAAACGAGTTTACCCTTAACGGAACAATTTACATAATTGTAGGCGTAACGCTTGCAGTTCTTTCTCTTGCCTTCCACAATCGTTCTTCTATCGTTCTTCTTCCTGTAGGAGGACTTTTTATTTTCTTTGGAATAAGGATGCAGAGGGCTCAGGAAGCAGAGCTTGTTCACGAAAAAGAGGTAGCCGCAAATGCAAATGCTGGAAAGCAGACTGGGACTTCTCCTGACAATGTTTCTCCTGTGGTAATGCCCGAACCTCTTGCGCTAGAGGTGGGGTATGCCCTTGTGCCTTTGGTTGACAAGGAAAAGGGTGCGGAACTTCTTGAACGAGTTACAAGAGTGCGAAGAGAGTCTGCCCTAGATCTGGGACTTGTCATGCCTAAAATCCGCATAAGGGACAACATGACCCTTGACCCTGAGACTTATTCATTTAAAATCCGCGGCATAGAAGTTGGACGGAGCAAACTTAAGCCTGGCTACTACATGTGTCTTAACAACGGAACAGTAATGCCCGGTAAGGAAATTCCAGGAGAGGCTACTGTAGACCCAGCCTTTGGAATGCCTGCCATCTGGCTGCCCGAAGCAAAGCGTATTGATGCGGAAAAGGCTGGCTATGCTGTTGTGGATCCTCCTACAATTGTTGCAACTCACCTTACCGAAATTATCAGACGGAATGCGGCTGACATTCTTACCAGACAGGAAGTTAGCGAGATTATAGAAAAGGTTAAGGAAACAAATCCTGTTGTGGTTGATGAAGTTCTTTCTGGAAAGAACAGCTTTACATATGGCGAAATTGAGACTGTGCTCAAGAATCTGCTTAGCGAACAGGTGAGCATAAGGAACATGGTGGTAATTTTGGAAACCCTTTCCAACTACGCACCCATTACAAAAAATCCTTGGTCACTTACCGAAAAGGTTCGTGAGGCTTTGGGCTCGCAAATATGTCTTCAGTACTGCGACGATGACAAGGTTCTTCGCGTTCTTACCATACAGCAGTCCTTGTGCGAAAACATACTACAGAAGGCTATTACCGACGGAGTAAACAAACCTCAGGTAGGCTTCTCTCCCGCGGAAGGAAGTGCTTTTATAAGGGCTGTAACTGGTGCTGTGGCTTCCCTTTCTGACAAGCGCTACTATCCGGTAATTATGTGTCCATCTCAGGTGCGCATACTGGTTAAGTCTGCAATAGAGAGAGAGTGTCCGGGAGTTGTAGTCCTGTCTACCAACGAAGTTATTGCGGCTGGACCGTCTATAAAACTAGAGTCTGTGGGAGAAATAAATGTATAACGGAAAAATTGCTGATGTGGAACAGTCTATCATTAAGGCCCCCTCAAAAGATGAATGCCAGAGGATTCTTTATAAAAGATACGGCACTTCTTATAAAATAGACAAATGGGAAAAAACCCTTAGCCCTGGTTTTTTAGGATTCGGACAGAAGGAAATTGTTCAGGCTTTCTATCATCTTGTTCCCGAAAAGCCTGTGGAGATTCTTTCTAAAAAAAATACATCTAGCCTTACAAAAGAAGAGGCCTTGGAAAATATAGAGCAGATTCGTTCAAGAATGGACTTAGGACAGACTGCTTCTGCTGACCTTCTTTCTGATTTTATGAAAAACAGGGACGCACTCCTAAAGAAAAATGAGCCTGCCCTTACCAGCGCCCAGTTGGGTCAGATTGCGGAACAGTTGGAGCAACTTAAAAAAAACATGGAGCAGGTAAACAGGGCTGTAAACGAAGGAAAACTTTCTTCAAAGAATGTGCCCCCTACAATAGTCCGCATAGAAAAAATTCTTGCCGATAATGAATTTACTCCTTCATTCATAAAGACAATTTCTGAAAAGGTTCGGTCAGAATTTAGCCTTGAACAGCTGGAAGATTTTGATGCTGTTGAATCTGCCGTGGTAGACTGGATTGGAGAAAGCATTCACATTGCAGAAGAGCCTCCTGCAAGACGCCCCCATGTAATAGTTATTGTTGGACCTACGGGAGTGGGTAAGACTACCACCATTGCAAAAATGGCGGCATCCCTCATAGTAAAGTCTAAGGAAAGCGACGGTCCCAGACCAAAGGTAAAACTTATCACTACAGACTACATGAGAGTTGGAGCTCTTAGCATGCTGGAAACCTACGGCGGCATTATGGACATGAGCGTAGACAAGGCGGAATCTGCGGATGTGGTTAAGGCTCTGTATACAAGATACCGCTCTGGTACGGACTACATCTTTATAGACACTAGCGGACTAAGCCCCAAGGACTATACCAACATTGCTGTAATGCGTTCCATTCTTGATGTGCCTTCCATGCATGCGGATGTATATCTTGCAGTTACCGCAAGTACAAAGGCTTCTGATCTTGAAGCCATAATCAGAAACTACGAGCAGTTTAATTTTAGGAGCGTCATAATAACAAAGTATGACGAAACCACTTCTTACGGCAATGTGCTCAGTGTGCTTGCCGAAAAGGGTAAGAAAATATCTTGGATTACAACAGGACAGGAAGTTACTTCCTGCTTTGAGCGTGCAAATCCAGCGCGCTTTCTTATGGATCTTGACGGCTTCCGCAAGGATGAGGAGCATATCAAGGAAAAATTTGACTACAAGCCGGATACGGAAGAAGCATAATAGGAGAACAATATGGAAGAACAGGCAGAAGAACTGCGGGCACTTATGGAAGACAAGGTGTCCAAAAAATCTAAGGAGCATAAGACTCGCATCATAGCCATTACATCGGGAAAGGGTGGCGTAGGTAAGACAAATCTTGCCGTTAACATGGCCATTGCCTATGCTCAGATAGGAAAGAAAGTCATCCTTATAGACGGTGACCTGGGAATGGCAAATGTAAATGTCCTCCTGAACATAGTTCCCCAGTACAACCTAATGCAGGTAATAAATAATCAGAAAAAGATGAGCGAAATCATCCTTGACACCGAATTCGGCATAAAGTTTATTGCAGGCGCAAACGGCTTTTCAAAAATTGCAAACCTGTCTGTGGAAGAACTTAATCACTTTGCAGAAGAATTTTCTTCACTTTCCAGTGCCGACATAATCATCATAGATACTGGTGCTGGTATTGCAAACAATGTACTTCAGTTTGTTGCCGCCGCTGATGAAGTGTATGTAGTGACTACTCCTGAGCCCACTGCAATTACAGATGCATACGGAATCATCAAGATTATTACTACTGAACTTATGAACAGGGAAATAAACCTTAAGCTTCTTGTAAACAGGGTTCATTCGGCAGACGAGGGCAAGCGCATAAGTGAACGAATAATTACGATTGTTGGTCAGTTCCTTAACTACAAGGTTGACTACATAGGTTTTGTTTATGACGACCCTGTTGTTCAAGCTTCGGTAATTAGGCAGAAGCCTTTCATGGTTGTTAATCCTACTTCAAAGCCTGCAGTTTGCCTTAAGCACATTGTAGGACGCATAGAAAAGACTGACATTAACGGTTCGGAGGGTGTAAAGAGCTTTCTTAAAAAATTTATTGGTGGCGGAAAAAACAAGTGATTGACCTTGACCTAGCCGACATTTTGCCGTATCATTACACTAGGGTATGGGAGGGCTGTTAATGCCAAAACTGAAACACATATATGTACCGGCAGTTATTGGATTTGTCCTTTCATTTCTCATAAGCTTAATTGCAACTCACCATTTTTTTCGCGCCTTGATGCGTGCAGGTATTTGGGCGGTTGCATGTGCGGCCCTTGGAGCACTTGTTTCCTTTATATTTGAGAAATTTTTGTCCGAGGGGCTGAATGCTGAGCCTTCCTCTACGGGTGAAAAAGTTGCTCCTGTGGGAAGTAATATAGACATTACCATTTCCGATGAGGAACTTACTCCTGACGAGTCTGGTCCTCAGTTTGCCGTTTCTAAGGAAGTGACGGCACCGCTTTCTGGCGTAAGGGACGGTTCAAGTCTTTCGGGACGGCAGAGCCCTGTTACAGAGACTGAAAGACCTGTGGCACCAAAAGCGCCTGTGGGTACGACCATTGAGCCTTTGGCAGAAAGTGAAGGGGCTGCTTTAGGAGGAGCGTCTGGAAAAGTTTCGGCTTCATCTTCTGGTGGAGGGAGTTCTTCTCCAGAGCCTGCTTCTGGCTTTACTCCTGTAAATCTTGCAGGGGAAAGAGTTCAGTCGGCAACGGTAGAGGCTGCTGGCGTTCAGTCTGCTTCTCCGTCCTTACAGACAGCTCCTTCGGAATCTGGGGCGGCCTCTGCTTCTGACGGTGATGTGGAAGATTTGGATGAGCTTCCAGAAATTGGTGAGCTTAATTTGGTTGGTTCTGATTCCATTGTGGAAGACAGTGACTTTGCAGAAGAAGGAGCGCGGCCTGTTAACTCCCGCGCAGAGTTTGCCGACGGTTCAAGTCCTGCTTCTCAGGATGCAGAGACAATGGCAAAGGCAATACGAACGCTTTTAAAACGGGAAGATTAGAAGGTTCTTTCTAAAAAATATAAAGGGTGTGGAGAATGGGAACATCGCTTGCAGAAGAAAAAACAGAAGACGAACTCTGGCAGGAATTTAAAAAGACAAAATCTCCGGCGCTTCGTGACAAATTTATCAGGCAGTATATGCCCCTTGTTAAATATGTTGCGGGTAAGGTATCTACGGGTTTGCCTGACAGCGTTGAATTCGATGACCTTGTAGGCTTTGGTCAGTTTGGTCTGCTGGACGCAATAAATAAATTCGATCCCGACAAGAATGTCAAGTTCAAGACTTATGCTGTTACAAGAATTCGCGGAGCCATTTTTGACGAACTTCGTGAGCTTGACTGGGTTCCCCGTTCCGTGCGCCAGAAGTCTCGCGAAATAGAAGAAACAATTGTAGATTTGGAAGCCCGCCTTGGCAGAACCGCTAGCGATGCCGAAATTGCAGAAGCCATGGGCATGACGGAAAGTGAATATCAGACTACAGTAATGAAGGTAAGCGGAACAAGTGTGCTTTCACTTAACGATGTGTGGTATTCTGGTGACGATTCTGATCACATGTCAATTGGCGACAGCATAGAAGCTCCCAACAGTTTAAATCCTGATGTTATTGTTGAAAGAGAAGAAATCCGCAAGGTAATAATTCAGGCCATTAACGAACTTCCCCAGAACGAAAAAATGGTAATAGTTCTTTACTACCACGAGGACTTGACATTTAAGGAAATTGGTCAGGTTCTTAATGTAAGCGAAAGCCGTATTTCCCAGTTGCATTCAAAAGCCAACCTTAGGCTTAGGGCAAAACTTACCAGCCTTAAGAAGGGCATTTTCTAAGGGAGTGTGCCAATGGTTACGCTGGACAGAATTCGCCTGGACATGGAAAAGCAACTCGCCGTTGACAAGGACATTAACAGTGTTGAGGTTCTTGCCTATAGCATAGAGGAAGCCCTGGCAGATGCCGCTGTTCAGCTTGAAACCACAGTTCCCAATCTTGAATACGAAGTTGTGGAAAAAGGTTTTGCAGGAGTCATGGGATTGGCTCGTAAACCTTGGAAGTTGCGCATTTACGAAAATCCAAAAGGTGTTCAGAAAAAGAAGGAAGCCGCCGCCGCAGCAGCCGCTTTTGCTGGTCAGATGGAAGAAGAAGAAAAAATTGTGGATACCGACGGACTCTTTTATGTTCGCCACTTTGGTTCTTCCATCTACCTCAAGGTTGTGCTTCCTGTGGGTAACGGACGCCCTGTTTCTGAACGGGATGTTTTTGCAGAAGCCCGCCGTGCAGACACACTTTCTTTGGACGAAGACAAGGTTCGCTCTCTGTGTTCTTCTGGAACTGAAGACGGATATATTTCTATTGGTGAATACAAGCATGAGGGAGCAGGAGACGCACTTCTTGCAGTTGATGTTGCCCGTGACGAAATGAAGGCTTCCATTACTGTTTCTCCTCCTGGAATGAGCGGTGCAGAAATTTCTGCTGAATCCATAGAAGCTGCCCTTAAACTGCAGGGTGTTGTTGCAGGAATTGACAAAAAGAAGATTTCAGAATTTGTAGACAATCCTGTTTACAATGTACCTTACGAGGTTGCGGCTGCTGTAATGCCCATAGACGGACGGGACGCCTACATTTCTTACAACTTTGAAACAGATCGCTCCAAACTTCGCCTTAAAGAAACAGACACAGGTCAGATTGACTTTAAGGAACTTAATCTTATACAGAATGTCGTGGCCGGTCAGCCACTGGCACAGAAAATGCTTCCCCAAAAGGGCAAAGGCGGTCAGACAATCATGGGCCGCTATCTGGAAGCAAAGAACGGAAAGGACATACCTATTCCCATTGGAGCGAATGTTCACATAGACACTGATGGCGTAACTGTGGTTGCAGACAAAAATGGTCAGGTTATGCTTATTGGCGACAAAATTACCGTAGAAGAAGTTTACGAAGTTCCCGGTGTTAACATTAAGACAGGAAACATTACCTTTATGGGAACCGTTGTATGCCGTGGCAATGTGGAAGACGGATTTAACATTAAGGCTGACGGTAACATAGAAATTTACGGCTCTGTAGGAAACTGTAAAATTGAGGCTGAAGGCGACATTGTTATTTCTCAGGGTGTTATGGGACGCGACGAGGGCGAAATCTCTACACCAAAGAATGTTTGGGCTCGTTTTATTCAGAATGCAAAAGTTGAGGCTGGTGAGGACATTGTTGTAAATGACAACATAATGAACAGCAATGTTACCGCAATGCACAAGATTCTTCTTAAGGGTAAGCGCGCTCAGATTATTGGCGGTCACCTCTTTGCAACAGAGGAAATTTCTGCAAAGAACATTGGTGCGGCTGGTGGCGGTACGGAAACCATTCTTGAGGTAGGCTTTGATCCCAAGGCTAAGCAGCGTCTTATGGAACTTCAGGAACTTCAGGCGACTATTGTAAAAGAACTGGAAGAAGTTGACCTTAACATAAACAACCTTGAAGGTCAGAAGAAAGTGCGAAAATCCCTTCCTAAGGAAAAGGAAGAAGCTCTTAAGAAATTCTTGGCTCGAAAGGGAGAAATCGTCGAAATCAACGAGTCCTATTCTTCGGAAATAAATCAGATTCAGGAACGCCTCCGTGAACTTAAGGTTGTTGGTCGTGTAAATGCCAGCGGAAATGTGTACCCAGGTGTAAAGATTTTTGTCCGTGACGAAAAGGATGAAGTAAAGAACGAAGTAAAGGCTGTGTCATTCTATTACGAAAACGGATTTGTCCGTCGAGGAAAGTATGATCCGTCTCAGGTAACGGAACAGGTGAGGGATCCCGATGGCTATTCATCCAATTGACATGTCAACCATCTATGCCCAGATGGATAATGTTGCAAAGTATTCCGCTTCTCAGAATCAGCTTTCCCAAACGGCAAGCATAATCGCAAACACTCAGGGGGCAAACGAAACCGTTCAAAAGTCTCAGGAAGTTCAGCAGGTTGCAGAAGACGGTACTGAAATAGCCACAAAAGTAAATCCCGACGGAAAGAACAATGAAGAAGGGCAGGGTGAGTCTGAAAAGGGCAGAAAGAACAGGTCTAGTCAGGAAGAAGAGCCTGCTCCTCGCCAGTGGGAAATAAAAGATCCCCGTGTTGGAAATTTAATAGACATTGCAAGGTAATTTAAAATGGGCGTAATTATAGTTTCTTCACTTCTGATTTTTGCAAATATTATTGTGTGGATTGTGCTTGCCGTAAGGGCCAAGAGTATTTTTACTCCAGAACATTCCGCAGAGGAGTTTAAGGACGCCATAAATGCCATAGTCAAGGACTTAAATTCCACTACCGAGCGAGACATAAATCTTTTTGACGACAGAATAAGACAGTTTAAGCAGGTTTCTGCCGAAGCCGACCGCCGCGTAAAAATTCTAAGGCAAGAACTTGAAACTGCAGAAAAATCAAAAATCCTTACAGAACAGATTGAAGCCTCAAGAAACCTTGTAAAGGAGAATGCTTTTGCAGACACTTCCAAGGAAAAGCCTAAAAAGACCAAATCCTCCCCCAAGTCTTCTAGGGTAAAGGCCTCCGCCTCTCCTGTAGATAAGTATATGTCCGAGCAGATGCAGGGTAATCTCTTTATTTCTCCCGAAGTAGTTGATGACGACAATCTTCCCCTTCAGGTTCCTGTAAGCGAGGGTGTAAGTTCTGCAGAACAGAGGGCCCTTTTTGGTTCTTCTTCTGAACGCAGCATTCCTGTAGTAAGGCCTCCTGAGTATTTGGCTGACATTCCTGCAAAAAAGGAGAAGCCTAAAGATTTTAACACTCTGGTTAGGGAAAAACACGAGGAAGGTAAAAATATCTCGGAAATTGCTTCGGAACTGGGCTCTAGCGTACAGGAAGTGCGCCTTTCCCTTATACTAGGCTCCCGGTAAACATTTGAAGAATTTGGGTAAGAATTCTCTTGAAATTTCGTGAAAATCGGTTATACTATAAGGGATATGTCTAGGCTTACTTTTAAGGAAAACATTTTTGGGCTTCTTTCTGATGGAACAGAAGTACACCTATATACAGTATCCAACGGTTCCATGTCTTTTTCCTGTTCGGATTACGGCTGCACCGTTACAAGCATAAATCTTCCAGAAAAAAACAAGTGCTCGTCCGACATTCTTCTGGGATATTCTTCTCTTGACGGATTTTTAAACAGCGATCTTTGCTTTGGTACTGTTGTTGGACGCTTTGCAAACCGCATAGGTGGTGCTTCCTTTAGCCTTGACGGAAAAACCTATCAGCTTGACAAGAATGACGCAGAAATAAACACCCTTCATGGGGGATTTGACCGTTACGAAAAAAAGATGTGGACTGCAAAAAGGGCAAGTTCTAAGTACGGCTTGGGAGTTCGCTTTACTCGGCTTAGTCCCGACGGAGAACAGGGCTTTCCTGGTAACCTTACTGCTTCGGTTGCATACTTTTTGGGCGAAGACAATACAATCACCATGGAATACAATGGGGTAACAGATAAGGCGACTCCTGTAAATCTTACAAATCACGCCTACTTTAATCTTAAGGGATACAACGGAGGTCCCGTAGACAGACACCTTCTTTCTATGGACTGTCCTTCCTACCTTGAGGTTGACAAAAACCTTATTCCTACGGGAAAGAAAATTTCTGTAAGCGGAACAGCCTACGACTTTACCCAGCCCAAAGAAATGGGAAAAGATATTTCAAGTATACAGTACGGATACGACAACTGCTTTGTACTTGCAAAGCCTTCTACAGACGGTAAGCCTGTGGAATTTGCCACTGTAAAGGAGCCTGTTAGCGGAAGGGTAATGCATGTTGCCACAACTCTTCCTGGAGTTCAGTTTTATACTGCAAACTGGATTGACGGCGAAAAGGGCAAGCAGGGATTTGTCTATTCCAAACACGGAGCATTCTGTCTGGAGACTCAGTTCTTCCCAGATTCTCCTAACAAACAGGATTTTCCTTCCAGCATACTAAGGCCGGAAGATGAATATCATCATATAACTCAATACAGGTTTGAGTTTTAATACACTTTATAGAGAGGTCATAATGGACGTCCAGTTACAAGAACTGATCGACAAGATCAAAAAAGATGGTGTTGCCAGCGCAGAGACTTCTGCCCAGCATATTGTTGCAGAGGCCGAAAAAAAGGCAAAGGCGATAATCAGTGAGGCTGAAGAAAAGGCCGAAGGCATCATTAAGAATGCAAAGTCTGAAACGGCTCGCATGGAAAAAGCAAGCGAAGACGCCATTACTCAGGCAGGCCGCAATTTGCTCATTTCGTTCCGCGATGGAATTACAAACGAACTGACGGCTCTTGTTCAGGAAGAAACGGAAAAGGCCTACGACAAGGATCTGCTTAAGAAAATCATTCCTGAAACAGTAAAGGCATGGACTGCAAACACTGACGCAAAGGATGTGTCTGTCCTGCTTCCTTCAAAAGACCTGAAGGCGTTGGAATCAAACCTTAAGACTGCACTTAAAGCACAGATTTCTAAGGGATTGGAAATAAAGGGTGACGCTTCCCTGTCTTCTGGATTCAGAATTGGCTCCAAGGACGGAAGTGCATTCTATGACTTTTCTGCAGAGGAAGTCGCAAATCTCTTTAGCGCATACCTTAACCCTAAGACCACAGAGCTTATGAAGAACGCCGCAAGTGGCATTCCTTCCGAAAAGCCTGCAGCCGCCGTAAAGGAGACTTTGGAAAAGGTTAAGGAAACAGCAGGCAAGGTAGCCAAGGCCACAGAAAAGAAAGTTTCTGCCGCTGCAAAGACTGTTGCAAAAAAAGCCGCTGACGCAAAAAAGGCAGTGAAGGGTAAGAAATAGTGGAACACCTCTATTATTTAGTGGCACAGCTTCCAGCCTTCTCTGCAACTCAGGATCAGAAGCTGCCCATTACGAGTGCATATTTCTTGGACCTCTGTACGCGCTTTATGTCTCCAGAAGCGGCAAATGCTGTACGCAACCTGTCGCTGGAGCCTCCTCTTGACGCAACTGAAAGCACTGGTTCCCAATTCCTTGATGCATGGTACACAAAGGAGCGGAATCTTCGTCTTGCACTTGCTCAGATAAGGGCGCTTAAAATGAAGAAAGAAGCCAAGGATATTCCCATTACTTCTGACGGCGAGGTTATTCAGGCCGCACGCACTGCAACCGGTATGGACAGTCCTCTTTCGGCAGAGCAGTTCCTTAACGAATACCGTATTGGTGTTCTGGACAAGCTTGCTCCGCTGGATCAGTTTTCTGTTGATGCCGTGTACAACTACGGACTGCGCCTTATGCTTGCCGAGCGGATGAAGAAATTCAACCGTGACGAAGGTTTGGCTTCTTATCATACAATTTACGAAGAGATTCTTGGAGAAACGAAATGACTGATACTAAAGGAAAAGTCGTTGCCGTAAACGGTAACATGGTTTCCGTCGAATTTACAGGTTCCGTCGCTTTGAACGAAGTTGGCTATGTAAAAGTAGGCACGCAGAACCTTAAAGGCGAGGTTATCCGCATTAGGGGCAACACATGCCAGATGCAGATTTATGAAATGACAAAGGGTATTTCTACGGACTGTACTGTAGAGTTTACCGGAGATTTGCTTAGCGTAGAAGTTGGACCGGGACTTTTGGGTCAGGTTTATGACGGACTCCAGAATCCGCTTCCCCTTCTTGCAGAGCATTCTGGATACTTCCTTGAACGAGGTGTATATCTTCCCGCCCTTGACGAAAAGAAAAAGTGGGAATTTACTCCTGTTGCAAAGGAAGGTGCAAAGGTAAGCGCAGGTGACTGCATTGGTACTGTTCCCGAAGGACCTTTTACTCATAAGATTCAGGTGCCCTACACATTCCTTGGAACCTACACTGTAAAGAAGGTTGCAAAAAAGGGCAGCTACACAATTCACGAGACAATGGCAACTCTTGTTGACGCAAAGGGTAAGAGCCACGATGTTTGCATGAGCTTTAAGTGGCCAGTAAAGCGTGCAGTTGACTGCTATGCCGAACGCCTTAAGCCTAGCGATCCTATGGTAACAAAGGTTCGCCTTATCGACACCTTCTTCCCAGTTGCAAAGGGTGGTACATACTGTATTCCTGGACCATTCGGTGCAGGTAAGACTGTTCTTCAGCATACCACAAGCCGTAACGCTGATGTTGACATTGTTATTATTGCAGCCTGTGGTGAACGAGCTGGTGAAGTTGTAGAAACCCTTACGGAATTCCCAGAGCTTAAGGACCCCCGTACTGGTCGTTCTCTTATGGAACGCACCATCATCATTTGTAATACTTCTTCAATGCCGGTTGCATCTCGCGAAGCATCCTGCTACACAGGTGTTACCCTTGCAGAGTATTACCGTCAAATGGGACTTCATGTTCTTCTTCTTGCAGACTCAACAAGCCGTTGGGCTCAGGCAATGCGCGAAATGTCTGGTCGTTTGGAAGAGATTCCTGGTGAAGAGGCATTCCCTGCATACCTTGAATCAACAATTGCTTCATTCTACGAAAGGGCTGGTATTGTACGCCTTAAGGACGGCACTACAGGTTCAGTTACAATCGGTGGTACGGTAAGTCCTGCTGGTGGTAACTTTGAAGAGCCTGTTACCCAGGCAACACTTAAGGTTGTTGGCGCATTCCACGGACTTTCTCGCGAGCGTTCCGATGCCCGTCGTTATCCCTCAATTGACCCTCTGGATTCATGGTCAAAGTATGAGTCAATCATTCCTGCAAAACTGGTTGAATATGCCCGTGGCGTCTACAGGCGTGGCGCAGAAGTCAATCAGATGATGAAGGTTGTTGGCGAAGAGGGTACAAGCCTTGACGACTTTATGCTCTACCTTAAGAGCGAATTCCTTGATGCCGTTTACATGCAGCAGGATAGCTTTGACGACATTGAAGGTGCTTCAAGTGTAGAACGACAGAACTATGTGTTCCGAAAAATCGTTACGATTCTTGGCTCTAGTTTTGCTGTTAAGGAAAAGGACGAGGCCCGTAGCTTCTTCAACAACTTAAGGCAGAACTTCATCGACATGAACTACAAAGAGTTCAATACAAAAGATTTTGATGCGGCAGAAAAAGCCGTTGACAAAACATACTCTGACAAGGGCGGAGAGCTGGGTGCGGAAGCCAAAGCACTGCTCAAGGACGGTGAGTAATGAACAAGGTATACAGCAAAATAGACAGCATTAACGGTAGCGTTATTACCGTCCGTGCAAAGGGAGTAAAACTGAACGAACTGGCAGAAATCCAGACCCGCTTCGGAAAATCTCTTGCAGAAGTTAACAAAATTGACGGCGATGTAGTTTCGCTTCAGGTTTTTGCAGGCGGACGAGGTGTTGCAACAAACGACCAGATTCGCTTCCTTGGAAACGAAATGAAGGTTTCATTCAGTGAAAATCTTCTAGGACGAATTTTCAACGGTTCTGCAGAACCTCGTGACCATGGTCCAGCTCTTGTAGAAAATCTTGTTGAAATTGGTGGTCCTTCTGTTAACCCATCTAAGCGTATTACGCCTAACCGCATGATTCGTACTGGTATTCCAATGATTGACATCTTTAACACTTTGGTTGTGTCTCAGAAGCTTCCAATCTTCTCAATCTCTGGTGAACCCTACAACCAGCTTCTTGCCCGTATTGCTATGCAGGCTGAAGTTGATGTAATTGTTCTTGGCGGCATGGGTCTTAAATACGACGACTACCTTTTCTTTAAGAACACTTTGGAAGAGGGTGGAGCTCTTTCTAAGACCGTTATGTTTATTCATACTGCTGCAGACCCGACTGTAGAGTGTATGAAGATTCCTGACCTTTCACTTGCAGTTGCCGAGCAGTTTGCCCTTCAGGGTAAGGATGTTCTTGTCCTTCTTACAGACATGACAAACTTCGCTGACTCCATGAAGGAAATTGCAATTACTCAGGAACAGGTTCCTTCAAACCGTGGTTATCCTGGAGATTTGTATTCTCAGCTTGCAAGCCGTTACGAAAAAGCAGTTGACTTCTCTGATTCAGGTTCTGTAACAATTCTTGCAGTTACCACAATGCCTGGTGACGATGTTACTCACCCTGTTCCAGATAACACCGGTTACATTACCGAAGGTCAGTTCTACCTTAAGGGCGGACACATTGAACCCTTTGGCTCACTGTCTCGTCTTAAGCAGAATGTAAACAACAAGACCCGCAAAGACCACCGCGCTCTTATGGACAACATGATTCGTCTGTACAGCCAGTACCGCGACACACTTGAAAAAAAGAGCATGGGCTTTGCAATGAGTGAATGGGATGCAAAACTCCTTAAATACGGTGAGCTTTTTGAAAAGCAGATGATGGACTTAAGTGTTAACATTCCGCTGGAAGAAGCTCTTGATAACGGTTGGAAAATTCTTGCCGCATGTTTTGAAAAGCAAGAAACAGGTCTCAAAACAGAATTGATTGATCAGTTCTGGCCAAAGGCATGAGGTAAAGATGGCAAAAATCAAGCTGACTAAAAATGAGCAGAAGGCACAGAAAGACGCACTCAAAATGTATGAGCGCTACCTTCCTACGCTTACGCTCAAAAAACAGCAGCTGCAGTCTGAGATTCGCACAATAGACGAAAAGGCAAAATCCGTCCGTGCCGAAAAACAGGCATTGGAAGAAGACTTTCAGAAGTGGATTTCCGTCTTCGGCGAAAAAGAAGCCTTTAAGCCCGGTATGGTGACAGTTAAAAACATCAAAAAGGGCTGGGGCAACATTGCCGGAGTCAAGATTCCCATTTACGAAGGTGCCGACTTTGGACGCGGAGACTATGACTTGTATTCCACACCACTGTGGATAGACATGGCTGCTGACCGAATGGAAAAGGAACTGGAACTTGACCTTGAGGCCGAAGTGCTTGACGAGCAGGTAAGGCTCCTTTCCCAGGAATTGAGGACTACGACACAACGCGTTAACCTGTTTGAAAAGGTAAAGATTCCCGAAACAAAACGCAACATCAAGAAGATTGGTGTGTTTTTGGGAGACGAGCAGGTTGCGGCTGTTGTTCGCTCAAAGATTTCAAAGAAAAAACTTCAGGCTGCTTCTGAACAGGAAGAAGAACTTGATGAAACACCAAAGGCAAAAGGCAAGGGGGCTAAAAAATGATTGAACCCATGAAAAAGGTCTCCATTGTCGTGCTTGACTCTACGCGCCGGGAATCGGTAAAGCAACTCCGCAAGTTGGGTCTTGTTCACCTTGAGGAACTTACTGGCTCTGGTCCCGTACTGCAGGCGTTTAAAGAAGCATCTCAGGAAACCGAAAAGGCTCTTGGCATTTTGGAAGAGGTAAAACTTTCTAAGAAGCAGGCTGCCGTTCAGGAATCCCTTACGAATGTTTCTTCTCCTCGCGAAAAGGCGCAGGAAATAATCGGCTTAAGCGACCGCAAGAAGACTCTTCTTGACCGCATTGCCCAAGACACTCAGGAATTGGAGCGACTTTCTGCATGGGGTACAGTAGACCCTGCTGATTTTGTTGCCCTTGCCCAAAAAGGAACTTTCCTCTACATGTATGAAATTCCCGAAAGCAAGTACTTCCTGATTGACGACAGCGTAAAGACCATTCTAGTAAACCGCTCACAGGGCATAGTACGCTTCCTTCTTGTTTCAGAGGAGGAGGTTCTTGAGCGACCTGCAGCACTTCCACCTGAAGCCTATGCAGTTCCGCTTCCTGCTTCTTCTACCGAGCAGATTGCATCTAGCATAGCGGATGCGGAAAGGGAAATACTTGGCATAGAAAAGGAACTTGTAGCCAACAAGAAATATGTGCAGGCCCTTACAGCCTACCGAGAGTCTCTGGCTTCGGACATAGAGTTTGAGAATGTCTGTAGCGGAATGGGGCATGAGGAAGAAAGCGACACCCAGGACATTAACGCCCTTAGTGCCGAATCTGATGCAGAGGCTGATGCCGCTTCTAGAGAGGCGTCTGCAACGGCCTTGGCATGGCTTACTGGATATGTTCCCGTAAGTAGCTTTGAACCCTTCAAGACCGCATGTAGAGAAAACGGCTGGGCATATGCTGCTTCTGAGCCTGTGGACGACGATCCTGTTCCCACAAAGCTTAAGAACAACAAAATCGTAAGCCTTATTTATCCCCTCATGGACTTCCTGGATGTTACTCCCGGCTACCACGAGTTTGATATTTCGGGCTGGTTCCTGCTCTTCTTCTGCGTGTTCTTTGCAATGATTTTTGGAGATGCCTGTTACGGTGCAATTATTGCCCTCTTCGGACTTATCCTCTTGGCAAAGAGCAAAAAGAACGCAAGAAGTCTTCCCGTGTTGGTGACCATACTTGGTCTTTGTACCATGGCATGGGGAATCATGACATGTTCTTGGTTTGGCATTTCTACGGACAAACTTCCAGACTGGATGAAGGCAATTTCGTTCTATCCCATAAGTTCCGTAAAAAATCCGGAGCATTATTCCGACAACCAGAAGGTCTTCTGCTTTATGTTGGCACTGCTGCAGTTGAGCGTGGCCCATATAAAGTGCATGATTGCAGACAGAAAGAGCCTAAAATGTTTGGGCGACTTGGGTTCACTTATGCAGTTGTGGGGCATGTTCTATGTGGTAATGAACATGGTTGTTGACGGCGTAAGGTTCCCTCTGGCAGACAACGGAGCAAAGATTCCCGTGTTTGGAGGAGCATTCTCGCTTCCTTCCAACATTCCCCTTATTGCAATAGGAGTTTTGGGAGTGGGCTTTGTACTGAGCTTTATCTTCTCTAACTACGAGGGCAGTATAGGAAAGAGTATCCTTGAAAGTTGCAAGAACATAATCAGCGTGCTTTTGGGTGTAGTAAATGTCTTCTCGGACATTGTTTCCTACATCCGTCTGTGGGCTGTTGCTCTTGCTGGTGCGGCCATCAGCGAAACCGTAAATACAATGGCAGGACCCTGGCTTGGAAAACTGAGCCTGTTCGTTTTAGGAGTCATTTTGCTTGTGTTCGGTCACGGACTCAACATGATTCTTAATGTGCTTTCGGTTATCGTTCACGGTGTTCGTCTAAATACGCTGGAATTTTCCCAGCATTTGGGAATGGCATGGAGCGGAACAAAATACCGTCCCTTTGCCGAAAAATAGGTTTCCTCATAAGGGGGTGCTGTCAGTGCCCCTTGTGGAATATATAAATGAATTTAGTTAATTTTCCGCATTGTGCGGTTAAGGAGAAAACAGTATGAACTGGGGTATGATTGGTGCAGGTTTAGTTATGGGTATTGCCGCTATGGGTAGCGCAATTGGAATCGGAATTGCAGGACAGGGTGCAATTGGTGCTTGGAAGCGCTGTTACTTGAACAACAAGCCGGCTCCGTTCCTTTTGGTTGTTTTTGCAGGTGCTCCACTTACACAGACAATCTACGGATTCCTTCTTATGAACTCTCTGAAGTCAAAGGTAATTGAGGGTGCAATTGATCCGCTGTTCTCACTTGCTCTTGGTCTTGCTGCTGGTCTTGCAATGTGTATGTCTGCAATTGCTCAGGGTAAGGCTGGTGCTGCAGGTTCTGACGCTCTTGGCGAAACAGGCAAAGGCTTTACAAACTACATCATGGTTGTAGGTCTCTGCGAAACCGTTGCTCTGTTTGCAATGGTATTCGGACTTATTGCATAAGGCAACCTCTAAAAACTGTAACTTGAGGTTGCCGTCGAGTTTAAAAGCCCGAAATTGTGGGCTTTTAAACGTCGCATTTTCAAAGTTGCCTCTAAAAACTGAAGTTTTTAGAGGCTCCCATAAGCGGAATGTAAAAAAGTGCATGCAAATAAAAAAAGGGATGCACTTCACAAAAAAAAATGTGTACCCCTTAAAAATTAGGAAGAATTCTTTTTAGAAACTTAAGGAAACACTGATTAATTCCCCGCAAAAAACAGGAAATCTGTGGTATAATCGAATC
>CALCRU010000020.1 GCA_937894335.1 uncultured Treponema sp.
ATTGACGGTATGGTTAGGATTTCCAGACATAAGTCTGGATTTTTTTATGCCCTAAGCATCTTCGTAAGCGGAACCCTTCGACTCCCGTAGTGGCTAGGATAAAAAAATTACCTCCTGTAATTTTTTTATCTGCAAGTTTTACAAGTAAAACTTGCGGTGCATACAGGATAAGAACTGACGCGACATCCTTGTCGCTGGACTTTTATAGAATTGACGGTATGGTTAGGATTTCCAGACATAAGTCTGGATTTTTTTATGCCCTAAACATCTTCGTAAGTGGAACCCTTAAAAAGCATTTGACATAAAGCCCATTACATTTTACAATAAATTCAATGAGTTCATTTGATAAATTGGTTTCCGGGCTGACGGATAAGGAACGCATGGAAATTCTTCAACGCATGAAGAACGGTTCCGGCGCTCTGCAGCTGAACATGCAGGTTCCAGAAAAGTTAGATTTAGTAGAAAGTACATTTGACATAAAAACTCGCCTGGAAAAACTTTCAGTGTTTGAGCGAATCATGCTGTGGGTAAAGGCGACATTTTCCAACCGCTCCATCGAAGAAACCTACAACAAGAGTAGGGTTGCATCCTATGCCCACGAGGTTGAGCGCCAGTACCTTGGACTTATTGAGCACCGGCATCATCTTATGCTAGATGTTTTTCTGACCCATCTGCAGGAACTTAGAAGTGCTGCCAGATTCTTTGAACCTTACATAAACGCTTACGAAAAAAATCCCGGTTCATTTTATGTCCTTTTGGGAAGCATAGTAATGCCTGTAGAACATTCTGACATAGAGTCTTCCGCAGACCCTTATTCCTATTCCCTTGATGAGGATGTAAGCCCTGAACTACATGCCGATCTGGTAAAGAAACTTGAAGATGCAATCAATGCAATTCCAGACTCCCGTCGAAAAACAATGTACTCTTCGGTGGCCTCTGTTGAATGGCTTAGGGCATTTACAAGACTTCCTTTCGAAAGAATGATTTCAAAGTTTTCCATTGACGACAGCGGTAGAAAAACCTGTCCTTATGAAAACTTAGGAAAAGACTTTACCGATTTTGCAAGCGTAATGTGTAGCGGAAAAATTCTGAGCAAGGAATCCCTCCAGACCCTTTATCTTTTTAGTATGAAGACTGCTGCCCAACAAGGTTACGGTTCTACCTATGCGGATGAAAATCAGATTAACGAATATCTTGAAAACGCCTCGCTGCAAATGACTACAATTTCTTCATTCATAAAAACTGTTCCCACAAGAAAAATTGCGTGCGTGGTTACAAACAATGTTCAGTTTGTGCCTCCTCCAATAAGTGGCGGTGAAGAATGGTTCATGAAATTCCGCTCTGAGTGGAAGATTCTTTTTGAGCACAAATGGAACCTGTGGATGAGAGACTATGAAAAAGAACGAATTCAAAAAATCACCCGTGCCTACTTTGGTTACGAAAACCTTCCTCTCTTTCCTTACAGACCCTGGACATCAGTGTGGGACGGACTTCCTTTTCGCTACGACCTGTCTTTGGGCTTTACCTATGCCTTCTTTAAGGACTGCTTCATGCGTTATCTTAAGACTCTTAAGTTTATTGCCTTGGAAGGCGATTTTGCCATAAAGGAAAACCGTGTTGAGTTCACAGACACCTGCAACATCATGTACCGCATAAATGATGATTTGGATGTTCTTGCAACTCAACTTTCTGCAGGAGGAGACTTTGGAGTAATTTTCTCCAAGTATGAGGGAGAATCTCAGCGTAAAGTTGGAGATGTTAAGACTGTCCGCGATGTCATCAAGCAGGTAGAAAACAAAACAGCTTCAATACTCAAGAATGTTCTTGTTGCCCTGCACAGCATGCAGAACCTTATGAACGGAATCCTTTCGGAGCATGTTACTTCCTACTACGGCCCTGTCATAAATCTTGCTCGCATACAGTCTAGGGACGGAAAGAACAAGCAGTTCATTCAATCTCTTAAGGAATGCAGATTCGGCGTAAATCACGCTTACGAAATTCTTACGGCCCTTGAACCTCTTGAACTCCCCACATCCTACTAAAGGGTAAAGACGCTATGGCTGATGATTTTGTTTCGGGACTTTTTTACTTTCACGGAAGACCTTTGAATGACGGCGCCAGGTGGGGCATGTCGCTAAAAAAGGCCGGCAGTATGTCTTTCCGATGGGAGGAGGAAAATCCCGTACGCAATGCCTTTCTTTCATCCCTTGCTCCAGACAAGACAGTGGCTCAGGTGGAACTTATTCATTCAAGGACTGTGTTTGCTATTTCTTCTGCACAAGAACTTGAGGGGCGCACTGGAGACGGCATTATCACTCAGAACAGAAATCTTCTTCCTGTCGTAACTGTTGCTGACTGCATGCCTATATTTTTATACGAGCCTGTTTCCCGTGTGTTTGGCACTCTTCATTCTGGATGGAAGGGAACGGGCATTGTTAGAGAAGCCCTTCTGCTTGCGCAAAAAGTGTATGGCTCTGACATAAGAAATTTCTGTGTGGTAATGGGGCCTCACATTCATGACTGCTGTTACAAAATTGATGAAGAAAGGGCTCAGTATTTCCGCGTAAACTTCTGCCCCGAATGCATTAGTCAGCGTGACGGTGCATTTTACCTTTCCCTTGCAAAGGCAAACCTCCATGTCCTCCTTGAACTAGGGGTAAGCGAAGATAGCATTGTGTGCAGTTCCGACTGTACCTGCTGTTCCCTTGAGTTTGGCTCCTTTAGGCGGCAGACTGCATCCTTACCGGCTTCGATGCCTATGGAAGAAAAGCGCAGTCACTTTACAGTTCAGGCCGCATGGACTTCCTTCTGACTGATTTTTGGGCAAAGAAAACCTATTGAATGTTTGCTTTTGAAATTGTATACTGATTGCATAAATTTACATTTTCAGAGGCGATTGTATGGCTACTAAGAAAAAGGAAAAAGTTATCCTTGCGTATTCCGGCGGACTTGATACCACAGTTATTATTCCGTGGCTCAAAGAAAATTATGATTACGATGTTATTGCCGTCTGCATTGACTTGGGACAGGGCGATGACTGGAAGACCATAAAGGCTCGTGCTCTTAAAACTGGTGCGGCAGCCTGCTATGTTGTTGATGCTCGCGAAGAGTACTGTAAGGAATATGTTTTCCCAGCAGTAAAGGCAAACTGCAAGTATGAGGATGAATATCTTTTGGGAACTTCAACAGCCCGACCTCTTATTGGAAAGATTCTTGTTGAATATGCTCGTCAGGAAAAGGCCGTTGCAATCTGCCACGGTGCTACAGGAAAGGGCAACGACCAGGTTCGCTTTGAACTTGCAATAAAGGCTTTTGCACCAGATCTTAAGGTTATTGCGGCATGGCGTGACGACAAGTGGACTCTTGACAGTCGTGAAGCAGAAATTGCATATCTTGAAGAAAGAAAGATTCCTGTTCCCATGAAAAAGGCAAGTTCCTACAGCTGCGACGAAAATATTTGGCACATCAGCCATGAAGGTCTTGAACTGGAAAAGACAGAAAACGAACCTAACTGGAAGAACATGCTCAAGGAAACAAAACTTCCCGAAGAGGCAAGCGAAAAGGGCGAGTATGTTAAAATTGAATTTGAAAAGGGCGAGGCTGTTGCCGTAAACGGTAAGAAACTTTCTCCCCTCCAGATTGTTGAGACTCTTAACAAAATCGGTGGAAGAAACGGAATAGGACTTGTTGATTTGGTTGAAAACCGCTGTGTTGGCATGAAGAGCCGCGGTGTATACGAAACTCCAGGCGGAACAATTCTTCAGTTTGCACATGAGCAGCTTGACCACCTTTGCCTTGACCGTGACACATACAGCTACAAGCAGATGGTAAGCCTTAAGCAGAGCGAACTTATCTACGACGGAAAATGGTTCACAACTCTTATGGACGGCTTTATGGCATTCCAGGATAAAATTGAAGAAAATGTTACTGGATGGGTAAACCTTCGCCTCTACAAGGGAACAATGCGCGGAGCTGGCTGCTGGTCTCCCTACAGCCTCTACAACGAAAGCATTGCAAGCTTTGCAACTGGAGATCTGTACAACCACAAGGATGCAGAAGGCTTCATAACCCTCTTCGGCCTCCCCCTCAAGGTAAGAGCCATGATGGAGCAGGCGACTGGAAAAGGTCAGGCAGTTCTAAATTCTAAAAAACTTAAGAAAAGACCAACGGAATAAAAATTACATCCTGTAATTTTTATTCCTGCTAGATTTCTACACCGTAGAAATCTAGCGTGTTTCATATGCAAAGAGTCTGACGCGACATCCATGTCGCTGCAAGAAAGACTGCGCGTCAGAGCCTGCCCTCCGCGCCCCGTCGCGGAGGTTGGGATAGTTGGTGACTCTTAGTATTTGGAAAAAATCTGCTTGCGACTGGAAAAGGTCAGGCAGTTCTAAATTCTAAAAAACTTAAGAAACGCCCAACCGAGTAACACTTACCCTGCAAGCGCGCGAGTGGCGCAGCGCGCGTCAAAGCCTGCCCTCCGCGCCCCGTCGCGGAGGTGGGGATAGTTGGTGACTCTTAGTATTTGGAAAAAATCTGCTTGCGACTGGAAAAGG
>CALCRU010000021.1 GCA_937894335.1 uncultured Treponema sp.
CCGTCGAGTTTAAAAGCCCGAAATTGCGGGCTTTTAAACGTCGCATTTTCAAAGTAGCCTCTAAAAACTGAAGTTTTTAGAGGCTACCATAAGTAAAACGCTAAACCTAATTTAGCCCTCTGCTTAAAGAGCGGTGGGCTTTTTTTATGCCTTTTATGCATACAGAAGCGGATGACGTATATCACTACTGACTGTCTTCCGTTATTGCTGTAAAGCCCACAGTCTGATATAATGAAGTCATGCAGCAGAAGAAGACCCGTACCGTAACACTGGGCGGTTACCATGGAATTACAAAAATCAGCATAGGTTCAGGACATCCCGTTACTATTCAGACAATGTGGAAGGACGGCATTGCTGATGTAACTGAAGAAAGCGAAAAACTGAATCAGATTGTAAGGGAAATGAATTCTCTTAAAATGCTGGGATGCGATATAATCCGCTTTGCAGTTCCAGATGCGGAAAGTGCAGGGGCCTTGCGTCTTATTCAGTCCCGAACAGACATTCCCCTTGTTGCAGACATTCACTTTGACTACAAACTTGCCTTGGCCTGCTTAGACGACAGTCTTCCTGGAACAGCACCTGCCGCAATAAGAATAAATCCTGGCAACATAGGAAGCATTGATCGGGTTAAGTGCGTTGTTGAAGCCTGCGCAAAACACGGTTCTGCAGTCCGCATAGGAGTAAATTCCGGCTCCCTGCCCAAGGAACTACAGGCTCAAGTGGAGGAAGGAAAAATCTCTCGGGCGCAGGCACTTGCACAGGCCGCTATAGACGAAGCCTCGGTTTTTGACAGTCTGGGCTTTAAAAATGTGGCAGTAAGCATAAAGGCGTCTTCTGTATGCGAAACCGTCGAAGCAAACAGAGCTTTTTCTGCTCTGAGCGATATGCCCCTTCACCTAGGTGTTACCGAAGCAGGTCCCCTTATTACGGGCGTAGTAAAGTCAACACTGGCATTTAGCACCCTTCTTTGCCAGGGCATTGGAAACACAATCCGCGTAAGCCTTTCTTCTTCTCCAGAAAACGAGGTGATTGCAGGACGAGAAATCCTGCACGAATGCGGACTAAGAGAAGGGGGCGTTACACTGGTAAGTTGTCCCCGTTGTGGCAGAATTGGCTTTGATGTTCACTCTTTTATGGAACGCTGGCAGACGGAACTTCTTTCTTTAAAAAAGAATGTAACCATTGCAGTAATGGGTTGTGTTGTTAATGGACCCGGAGAAGGTAAACATGCTGATTTGGGCATTGCAGGCGGCGGTGACAAGGTGATTTTGTTCCGCAAAGGCAAAATAATCCGAACAATTCCCGCCAAAGATGCCGATATTGAATTCAGAAAAGAACTGGAGTTGTTGTAAATGCAAAAGACTTTTTGTAGAATCATTTTTCTTTTCCTTGCAGCTTTTGCTTTCTCTTCCGCATTTGGACAGACAAAACCCAAAGAGGGCGACGAGGACTGGCGTCTACTTATTAAGGCCCAGAACGCCTTTGACGATTCCGATTTTGGAACAGCCCTTTCCTATGCCGAAAAGGCAAAGCAGAGCCGCAGGCAGGAAATAGACTGGAAGGTTTACGAACTAGAAAACACCCTTAAGAATTCAAAAGTCAGAAAGGCTAACGACAATCTGGAAGATGTTCTTGAGGCCCTTCCCTGTTACAGTGTAACAGCATTTCAAATTGCCAACTCTTATGTGTCTTCCTACGGATATGCTTTTTTTGAAAACTCCTTTTCCAAACTTATCAGTTTTGTAGACTCCCTTAGGGTCTACCCCGAGGCAGACTGTCTTATAGGTAAAGTTTACGAACTTGACGGAGAAACAAAACTTGCACTCCAGTTTCTGAGTGATGCATACAAGTCGGCAGACAGGCTTGATGTTCCCGACCAAAAGTACGACATACTCTACGATCTTGCTCTTTTAAGCGAAAACCTTGGAGACTACGAGGCTTACGAAACCTATCTTCTGCTCATTCTTAAGGACGATTCCCAGTATACAAACACGGCTTACCTTAATGCTCTTGTGCGAACCATAAGCATTGACCAGCCCGGTCAGATGGAAAAATTCTTCAAACTTTACCGCTCCAACAGGGGAGTTTCTCTTAGGGCTCTTTCTAGCCTTGCAGAGTATTACTCTCGCATAGGACAGTCAGAAAAAAGTCTTAAGGCATCTGCCTTGGGTACTGTAATTGCTTACACCATGCTTTACGAGGCCATGCAGAACCGCCGCACAGCTTGGGTCTATACAAACCTTGAGTCCATGCTTTCTCTTGCAGGAACATATTCAGACATTCTTGTTTGGGGTAACGAAAACCGAGTCTGGGAACTTTTCTGCGAGTTTGGAGATGCCGCATCATCTTCAGGAAACCTTGTCTTTGCAAACGAACTTTTCAAGGCCCTTGCTTCTTCTATACCAGAAGAATACTGGCGTAAGAGGGCAGAGCAGCGTCTTATTCGCTAAGTGTTAGTAGCCTAATCCGATTCCTATGTAGAGTTCCCATGCGCTTATGTCGTTACGCCATGAGGTCTCTAGGAATTTGCCCAGAACTTTTCTTCCCACATCTACGCCAAAACTTGCTCTAACAACATAACTCTTCCATCTTGCAGGATGAACAAGCACTTCCAGTCCTGCCGTGTAGAATCCGTCCTTAAGTGAAAATGTTTTGCCAGTTGCGGTGTTGTTTGTAAGTGCAACATCAATAAATGGGGCAATCTGTAGCTCAAAGTCCAGATAGGGAAAAAGTTTGTGAGGAATCCATGTTAGAACCTTAACAAAGCCGTTACGCTCTTCGTAAGGTCCAAAAAGTTTTAGTCCCCAGTTTACCCAGTCTGTAGTAACAATGTGAACAGGAACATCAATGTTGAACACAAGGGCCTGAGAGGTGTTTCTTTGCACATGAGAATCCCTTATGCCTCTAAGCCTTTCTGTAATGCTTGTGGTGGTGTTGTATGCTGTGTAGACGAATATGTCAGAGGTAATGGCTGCGTACTTCCATGCCTTGTAGAGTTTTACCTCTATGTTGGCATTTACAGAAATTGACTCGCTGTTAAAATTCCATGCGGCGCCACTTCCTGCAGTAAATGAAAATCCATTCCTAAAGTTTCCCTTCCAGTTTATGCGAGATGCGCTTATGCTTTGGTCTATGCTTACAGTTGGTCCCTTTAGTCCTGAGTAGGAAATTATGTTGTCCGTAGGATCCCAGTTGTAGGTAAAGGTAACCGAGGGCACATATGAAACGGGAATGTTGCCGTCTAATGTTCCCAAACTTAAGGGAAGAGAAAGTCCTGCCTTTTCGGTAAGATAGAATCCGTCGTTGTACTGATTGTATTCCGTCTTTTTAGTAAGTGACTGAGTAAAGGAGACAATCAATTTCTGTGAGCCTAGGGGAATTGCCGTAGAAAGTCCAGCGCTGTAGCTAAGATTTGGCTCGCTGTTACCGATGACCCAATCAAAAGAAAAGTCGTTGCTAAAGGAGTTTTCAAGGGGACCTGTGGTAAAGGGATAGGCGTATCCCAAATTGAATCCTATGTGATGATTTTCAGATGAATCGTAGGAGTAGTTTATGTCGGCATTAAGAGGCTCCATAAGTCCCAAAAAGTTCGAGTCTTTAACCTTAAGTTTTATGTTAAGTCCTGAGTTGGAGTTGTATGTTGCAAATGGCAATAGCAAAAAGTGAAAGGAATCTTTTAGGGTGTAGGTAAGAGCCACCGGAGTTATTCCGTCTTCTGGCGCAAGAAATGTGTGAGATTCTTCTACTGTTTCAAACTGTCTTGTGTTTTCCAGTGCGGAAGTAATGTTTGCAATGTAGGCTTCAAGTTCCTTTTGAGAATTGAATTTTTTTTCAGTATCAACTTTTATAATCCTGTTTACTGCGGATTCTTTTGTAAGTCCCCTTATGTCGTAACTTACGCCTGAAATTTTGTAGATTGCTTCTGTCTCTTCCTGAGCAAACGCTCCTGCCACTGACAAAAGAAAAACTGCAAGATGCAAGAATAAACGCTTTCCCTTTTTTAAATTCATTCTATCTGTCTCCGTAATTTTTTTCTATCCAGTTTTTATATGCACCTGACTGAATGTGTTCAATCCATTGGGTGTTTTTAAGGTACCATTTTACGGTAAGGCGAAGTCCTTGTTCAAAAGTCATCTTTCTTTCCCAGCCAAGTTCCTTTTTTATTTTTGAACAGTCGATTGCATACCGCGCATCGTGACCAGGTCTGTCCTTTACATGAGTGATTGTCTTTTCAATGTCAGCCTGATTAAGCCCTGCTTCCTGAGCTGTAATTTCTATTAGCTTGTGCAGAAGGGTAATGTTCTGCCATTCGTTTTCGCCGCCGATGTTGTATTTTTCACCGCATTTTCCGCTGTTAACAATCTGCCATACAGCCCTGTTGTGGTCTTCTACATAAATCCAGTCGCGTATGTTTTTTCCTTCTCCGTATACGGGAAGATTTTTTTTCTGCGTCATGTTAAGCACCATAAGGGGAATTAGCTTTTCTGGAAACTGATATGGTCCGTAGTTATTGGTACAGTTTGAAAGCGTCACCGGAAGTGCATAGGTGTGGCTGTATGCCATTACAAGATGGTCGCTAGAGGCCTTGCTTGCAGAATATGGTGAGCGTGGATCGTAAGGAGTGTCTTCCCTAAAGTATCCCGTGTCTCCCAAAGAGCCGTATACTTCATCCGTAGAAATGTGATGGAAGAGGACATCTTCTCTTGGTTCTGCAAGAGAGCAGTTCCAGAAGTTTCTTGCCACATCAAGAAGAGTGTATGTTCCTAGAATGTTTGTTTTTACAAAAGCCTCAGGTCCAAGAATGGAACGGTCAACATGACTTTCTGCCGCAAAGTGAATTACAGTGTCTATGTCGTACTTTTTAAAAATTGCTTCCATTGCAGGACGGTCTGTTATGTCTGCATGCTCAAAAAAATATTTTGTGCCACCAAACTGCTTCTGCACTTGCTCAAGGTTTTCTCCGTTTCCAGCGTAAGTTAGGCTGTCAACATTGATGACATTTCCTGTAAAGCCAGAGTCATTAAATGCTTCTTCACCAGTGGCGCTAAGCCCGAACAGATAGTTTATGAAGTTGCTACCTATGAATCCGCATCCGCCCGTTACAAGAATGTTCTTAAGTTTTCTCTGTGACATTTGGCTTTCTCCCTTACTGCTCAGATTTAAATCTTGGTGACTTAATGAATTTTTCAAGGCTTTCGTCCCACTCTGGAATTTTTATCTTAAGCGCTTTCTGAATTTTTTCTTTGCTTAGCACCGAATATGCAGGCCTTTGTGCAGGAGTGGGGTAGTCCGAAGTTGCGCAGGGTTCTACTGTACAGGTGTTTGAAATGCGTTCGTATTTTTTTCCTAACTCGTAGATTTTTTTTGCAAAGTCAAACCAGGTAATGTCTCCCATGTTGGTGAAGTGGTAGATTCCGTAGGGAATGGCGCTGTTTTTTCCAAAGAGTCCTGTGGCTCTTTCTGAAGTCTGGATTATTTTTATGATGACGCCAGCCAGATCAATTGCGCAAGTTGGAGTTCCTCTCTGGTCGTTTACAACCTTTACGGAAGGATTGCTGTTCATTGCCTTGGTCATGGTGTAGACGAAATTTTTTCCGTCAAAGCCGTAAAGCCATGCCGTGCGCAGAATGTAATACTGGGTCATTTCTTTTTGAACTGAATCTTCGCCTAAAGATTTTGTTTTTCCGTAGACGCCAAGGGGAGCCTTTGGAGTTGTTTCTGTGTAGGGTTCAGAGCCTTTTCCGTCAAACACATAGTCCGTAGAAATGTGAATCATCTTTGCACCGATCTGTCTTGCGGTTCTGGCTATGTTCCTTGGTCCGGCTTCGTTAAGTTTTGTGGCAAGTTCTTCGCTACTTTCTGCCCTGTTTACATCTGTAAAGGCTGCACAGTTTATGACCCACTTTATTTTTCCGTGAGTTTTTCCCTTGCTTACGGCTCCTCCCGTTTTTGTAGCAGTGCTGTCGTGGGAAGAAGCAAAGGCTTCTAGAGCAAGGGGATCCGTTATGTCCACATCAGTGTCTGTTCCCACCCAGGGAATGGAATTATCATCAAGCTGTCTTGCAATTTCGCTTCCCAACATTCCTTTACAGCCAATTAGCCAAACCATCAGAATACCTCACGAGGTTTCATTATAGCGTTTTTTATGCTGAATTTCAATTTTTTTGCAGGGGTTTAATCGGCCTTATTTTATTCTTTACGCTCAGGTTACACGGACGCTCGCTACTTGAGGCGCTGTAAAAAAAAACAGTCAAGTCAGGCTTGTCTGGATTTTTTTTAGAATTTATGCTATTATTTTGAGTATTGGAGGTGCTTATGTCTGATTTGGCTTATTCATATTATAATCAACTTGATACGCTTGACCTGCCGGACTTAGAAATTCTTTTTGATAAAATAAGCAATTTGATTTTTTCAAAAAAAGAATCAAGATCTTCAGAAATTGAAAACGGATTATCTTTCTTCAACAGTATAAAAGGCAGTGTCACTTCTGAAATAAATGCAAAAGAAGAGTTAGAATCTGCACTGGATGAAAAATATGCGTATTCTAATTGATACAAACATTATTCTAGACCTTGTTCAAAAACGAGAGCCTTATAGTGAGAATGCCTCAAAAATTATTAATTCATGCGTTAAATTAGAAAATCTAGGCTATATTTCAGCTCACTCTTTATCAGATTTGTTTTTCATTCTTAGAAAATATAAATCCGTTGATGAAAGAAAAGCACTCGTATTACATCTTTGTAAACATTTTAAAATAGTTCCCGAGAATAAAGATTTCTTTGTTTCAATATGCAATAACTACGATTGGAACGATTTGGAAGATGGTCTGCAAATGAAATGTGCTGAGAATGAAAAATTGGATTATATAATTACACGAGATGAAAAGAATGGTTTTAAGAATTCTCCTGTAAAAATTATAAGTCCTGAAGAGTTCTTGAAAATAAAAAAGAACGCCTAACATGGTTTTCAAAACCGATAAAAACGCTAGTTATGTGGCCGCTCGCTACTTGAGGCGCGAGGTGTAAAAAAAACAAAATAATACACAAAAAATAAAAATATGTGGTATAATAGTACTATGAAGCTTTGTTTGGATAACTGTTGTTACAGCGGAAGATGTTTATGACCAACTCAAAAACTACTGATTTTTTCAGTTTGCCTATTGACATAAATCTTCTCTTCGCGCAAAATTCGCATCGCATCGCATCGCATCGCATCGCATCGCGAGTTTTACGCAACAGCGTAAAACTCGGTAAGCAAGCGCAATATAATCCTGCCCGAAAAATAAATTCGGGCTATACGCATTTTAAACAAAACAATTTATTTTTCTCACCTTGCAAAAGTTTCCGCAGTGCAGGACAGGTCATGTTTTGCATTGCGGACTTTAATTTTAAACACGCCATTTTATTCGGAGCAAACGTTTTGACGCGCTCACTTTTCAAGCCGCTTGGTAATCTGGCAAAAGGAGTAACATCATGAAAAAAATGACAAAATGGACTGTCGTTCTTGCAACGGTAATGATTTTTGGCTTTGCTTCCTGCGTCTCGAATGTAAGCGGTGGTGACTCAGGTGGCGGAGAAAATCAGGACACAACCTACCAGTTCCACAGTAGGGTAACTTATCTTGCAGCAGGAACAGCCGGAAGTGCTGGAACAAAGGCAACCTACTGCATCTTTGGCGACTGGCCGCAGACAATTAAGGCAGAAAGTGTAACGGTTGACGAAACAAAGAGCGTGACAATGGGAAGCATGACCTACTATTTGGGTAGCGACAACAATTACTACGCAAAATGCACGGAAAACACTTTTGTACCAGACTCCACCTATAGTGACGGCACAACAGTTGCACAGGCAAGTGCAAACAGCACTAAATGCTTTAGGGTGGAGCCAATCAAGTGGCGTGTCTTAAACCCAAGTGCAGAGGAAAACAAGATTCTTCTTGCAGAAAGCATTCTTACGGCATATAGGTTTGATGACGACTTAAACAACTACAAAGATTCCGAAATCCGCGCCTGGTTGAACGACGGGTTTTTGAATGCGGCATTCACAAGCACGGCTCAGAGCCTTATTGCCACAACCACTGTGGACAATTCTGCGGCAAGCACAAACCCTGCATCAAATGAGTGTACATGGAACATCGGAACAAACAATTACGCCTGCGAAAATACAAGCGATAAAATCTTCCTGTTAAGTGAAAAGGAAGCCACAACCACAGGTTACGAATTTACTGAATACAATGTATACGGAGAAGGAAACAGCCGCATAAGAGTAACTACGGACTATGCAAAGGCAAACTTCGCAGATCAGAACGCTACAGCCGGCTACGGCGGCTTGTGGTGGCTCCGTTCGCCCAACGCTGACTCTAGTAACTCTGCGTTTTTCATCAACTGTGACGGCTCCGCCAGTAACTACGGCAATGTTAGCTCTGAGAGCATCGGTGTAGTTCCCGCTTTGCGCTTGGAGTAAGCAGGGGTAAATAAGCCTCCCTTTGGCTCGCAGTGGTAATGAATGTTATGGCGACAGGCACGCTGGCCTGCTTGTGTTACAAGAAAAAATACTCCAACAAATTTTCTCGAAAAATGTTCATTTGGGAACGATGCTGCAGTGTATATAAGGCAATAAAACAAGTCAAAAACTCAGCAAAGTCAAGCTTTGCTGAGTTTTTTTACGGAGAGTCTAAGCCCGCCTTTTTTTTGGTTCAATCACTTTTTTTGTGTGATT
>CALCRU010000022.1 GCA_937894335.1 uncultured Treponema sp.
GGCTTTAATGATTTTTCCAGAATCGGGCCTTTTCTTCCGAAGCACAGGGAAAAGTTTCTGGACTTCCTCAAACTTCTTTACGACAGCCCCCTCTGCCCCTACATCTACAATCTTTGTCTTGCAGAATATTACTATCAGACCAACCGCCTGATGGATTCCGAAATGCTGGTGTCTTCTTCCCTAAAAAAATTCGACATTGAAGGCGAAAAGAGGATTATTTTTTCTTCCCTTTACTTGCAGTCAAAAATCCTTCTTGCCCATGGAAAATCCGTAAAATCAGAAAGTTTTATTCAGAATATGAGAAAGCTTTCAGGACAGGCAGGTAAGGCAGAGTTTAACTATAATATTGACGCTGCGGAAGTTCTTTTTGCCCTGTATGACGGAAAAATTTCCTTTGTGAACGAATGGCTTGCAAGCAATGCTCCGGATGAATTCGCTGACTTTAACATGCTGGACTTATACCGCTACATGATAAAAATGCGCTGCTACATAGCTACAGGAAAATATGCCTCTGTTATTGCTCTTGCAGAACGACTCCGTCCTCTTGTAACTGCAGGCCGCCGCCACATGGATTTGTGCGAGCTTGACCTGCTTGAGGCCATGAGTCTTTTTGCCAGCAAAAATAAAGAAGCCGCCTTTGAAGCTCTTTCCCGGGCATTAAAAATTGCAAGAATGCACCGCTATTACCGCCTTATTGCTGACGAAGGGGAATCAATACTTCATCTTTTGATAGACTACATCAAGGAAAATGGCGAAAATCCTTTTCTTATGATGCTGGCAGAAATGACCAGAGACATGGCAATCCGTCATCCCCTTTACATGAAGACCCCGAATCTGAAGGGAGATGCTTTTACACCAATGGAAATTGACATTCTCTCACTTTTGGAGCAGGGAAAGGCAAACGAAGAAATTGCGGAATATTTTTTTATCAGCGTGAACACAGTAAAATGGCACATCAAAAATATCTATGCAAAGCTTGGTGCAAAAAGCGCCACACAGGCTGTATGGAAAGCGCGAGTAGCAGGTATATTGGGGGGGGGTACATAAGTATAGGTAAATATTAGACAGAATGGAAAAATGTGATTCTGCCATAAACGACGGCAATTTTAATGACATCATTTTTTTTCAAATTTCCTAACGATTTTTCTCGCAAAATCGAATTTCCGTGTTATAATATAGAGTATATGCTTTCTGCTGTAAAAAAACAAAACAGAAATCTTCTCAATCTCTTGACGCGCTTTATTGTCCGTGTTAAAATTCTCGCAACTCGCAACTCGCAACTCGCAACTCGCAACTCGCAACTCGCAACTAACGCAATATAATGTCTTCACAAAGCCCGCGCCTTATTTGCGGGCTATCGGCGTTTTAAATCCCGCATCACTGTTTTCTCAATACAAAAATAATCTCATAGAAAAAGGAGAGGTTACACAATGAAGAGATTTATCATCTTTAGGCTTGCCCTTGTATTTTTAATGACAGCCGTGGATTTTACCAGTTGTTCGTTTTTTGAACCGTCAGATGGAGCTAATGTTTCTTTTACAATCGACAAAACGATGGCTCAAAAGATTTCTGAAGAGGCTGGAGTTCGACTTGCAAGCCGCTCTGCCGCGCGCTCCCTTACCGCTGACGAAATGCAGGGACTTTATTTTGAAATCACCTTGAATGGCTCCTACCAAGACAGCAAAACGGTTCCTGTAACAGAAAACGCCACGATTACTTTTGAAAATGTTCCTGTAGGCTCTTCCATTTATGCAAGAGGTCTTGCCTATAAAACTGATGCAGGAAAAAAACTTGTCTTGTATGAAGGACAGTCCGAAACAATCATTGTTTCTGACGGCACAAACGCACTTTCACTTGCGCTTAGAAGAAGTTCTTATTCAGGACCGATTCCAGACCCAGACGGAGAAGGCTATGAAACTACAATTTCTGGTCTTACCAGTTTACTAAATTCTCTTGCAGCAAACAGTGTGGGCAGTCCATATTCAATTAAAATTACTGACTCTGTAAGTAATTTCAATTCCGCAAACACAAGCATAACAAATGCACTTGCTTCTGTAAGTGGCACTAAATACATAAAACTTGCCTTTAAGAATGCCAGCTTTACAAGTATGAGCGGAACTTTAAGTAGCCGCATTACAGGTATTGAGATCCCTGCCCCCGTAACAAGCGTGGGCTTTATTGATATGGGAGAAAACTTTAGCGCATTTACCGTAGCAACTGGAAACTCCACCTTTACCGCAAGCGAGGGCATTTTGTACCAGAACAGCGGAAGTAAAATCGTGCGTTACCCAGCGGCTTACCCGGAAACAACAGCCACAATCGCTTCTAACATTACAGCCATTGCAGACGGAGCCTTTGCAGGATGTAAGAATATTGCCTCATTCAGCGTGGCAAGTGGAAACACTTACTTTAAGGTTGTAAGTGGGGAATGGGCAACAAACACTTCAACCTATTCTGCTTACCAGCAAGTTCAGTATTGGCAAAGAGATACAACTATTCCTGACGCCCCACAATGGGGATCTGACGAATATAATACATGGGAAACACAGAATACACTGAATATAAACAAGCAAAACAAAACAGAATATGTACCTGTTCCAGTCCTTACTTCTTATGACGGAAAAACGCTTTACGCTTGTCCTCCAGCCGTTACTTTTGAAACTCAAGCATCTTTAATGACTAAGGCAGACTATGTAGAAGGAACAACAGACCAACTCGAATACACTATTACCGCAAGCAGCTATTCAGCCTCTGCCGAGATAACATTCAACTTTGAGACAGTCCGTCCTTATGCGTTCAGCAATGTGGCAGGCCTTACAGGCGCAACTATTACAGACCCAAGGACAAGCGGTTCTACTTTCACTGAATTGGTTGCATACACATTCAAGGACTGCGTATCTCTTACCACTGTAACGCTTGGAGCGTCGATTACGACAGTTAAGGAAAACGCACTGGCAGGATGCACGGCACTTACAGAAATCGGTTTTAAAGCCTATAACAGTCAAACTACTTCTACAACCACTCTTGCAAGCTATGTGGAAAGTGGAGCATATCCGTCTAGCTGTGCTGTTACATTGAAAGCCATCGGCACTTCAAACTAAAGCCGCTCGTGGGCTGGTTGCCGTAAAGGCGGCCAGTCTTGCTAGGAGCGAGTATAAGATTTAAAATTCCCCTATTGCCCGAAAATCTGATTTCTGATATAGTATTGTTTCAGTATGAAAACTGA
>CALCRU010000023.1 GCA_937894335.1 uncultured Treponema sp.
ATGAGGCGGCAAATCCATTTTGCAAAGTAAGAAGTCAGTATGCAGGGTAAAAAAAACTGTGTGCATGAGAAGTGGGCGTAGGGAAAAGACTGCTGGTAAAACATCTGCACAAGCGTAGCGCGGAAGCCGTTTTGCCAGCAGTCTTTTTCCGAGAGCCCACTTCTTATGCACATGAAGTCGTTTCCTGCACACAGAGTTGTTTTAAACTTGCATAATGTGTTACAATCAGCCTGTAACATGGTTTAAAAAAGACAGGGGGTTTCCATGAAACGACTATTACTGATTGCCATGGCTTTGTTTGCTACGGCAACTGCCTTTGCATATAATCCGCCGGTAGGTGGCGAAAACATTTTTTACTTTGCAGACCCAGAACTGCTTAGCGGAGGTGCATCCGCAACAGGTGGGGCCTTGCATGTTGTTGTTCCTGCTTCCATTGCATTCAATCCAGCGCTTCCGGCCTTAAATCAGCGTACTGCAGTAAACGCAAGCTACAGTCTAGCCTTTGACACAAAAACAGAGTCACCCTGGGCGCACTTTATTCAGTTGGGAGCCATAATCCCCACAAAATGGTGTGTCTTTGCAGGCACTGCCCAGCTTTCCTTTGCAGATATGAACCGCATGCAGTTGGGCGACACTTTTGTCTTTAGGGCAGGAGCGTCTAAGGACATTACCGACAGGCTTTCTGTTGGCGCAAACATCTACGCAGGTTTTTACTTTGCACATAATTCCGACTTTACAGTTGGGGCAGATCTTGGCGCAGTTTACAACTTTGACGACTTGGGCTTCCTTAAAAATCCCAGACTGGGACTTTCCTTTATAAATCTGGGTAAGCCACTTTCTGGTTCTTACGAAGTGCAGGGCCTTGACGGAACTTCAAATGCAGTTTCCTATCCTTCTATACTAACTCCAAGACTTTCCTTTTCGGCCACTTTTTTTGAAGTGAACGGATTCTCAGGTTCATTTAGTACAGACCTTTCTTCTCCAGCCTTCCAGAATCTTGTTCTTGATGCCTCACTGGGTTTTGCCTACAGGAGCCTTGTTCAGGTTTCTTTTGGATGGTCAATGAACAGGCAGGAACTTGCTCACGGATGTGCAATGAACATGCCTTCTGTTGGAGTAAGAATACGCTTTGTAATAAATTCCAGCAAACTTTCCTCTCGGCACGAAGACTGGGAAGAAAGCGAAATGGGTCCATCTCTTGCATGGCAGGATATGTACAACGGAATCCATGTCATAAGCACGGGCGTTCAATTGGATTTGGGACTCGCCGATACAGCCGCTCCCGAAATTATTTTGTGGAACGGAGAGGAGTGAGGTAAAAATGAAACTGAGTAAATTTGTATTAAGCACATGTGCAGTTATGGCTCTTTCTTCAGCAGCGTTTGCAGAAAAGGGTGCCGTATATATTTCTCCCAATAACGACGGAGTTCAGGACCAGCTAGAAGTTCCCCTGCAAATAAAAGAAAAGCGCTACATAAGCGAATGGAATTTTATAATTTATGACGCAAGGGGAAATGTTGTCCGCACCATTGGCAACAAGGAAAAGCGCCCCGACAAGGTAACTGTAGGCTCTTTCTTTAGCCAGCTTTTTGCTCCCAAAGAAGGAGTGGAAGTTCCTGAGTTTGTAGTATGGAACGGCTACTTTGATGACGGTTCCCTTGCACCAGACGGAACATACTACTATCAGTTTTCTGCAACTGACGACAACGGAAACACAGCCACAACTTCCAAACTTGAAGTCATAGTAGACAATACCGCCCCAACGGTTCAGCTTACCCAGCCTTCCGAAGCAGAAAAGATTTTTGGAGAAGGTGCAAAGTCTGTACTTAGGATTGTTCAGACTGGTTCTTCCGAAACAGTATGGACAGCTCAGATTCTTGACAACGAAAGCAATGTTAAGAAGACATTCAAGTGGTCAAAGAGCGCACCTCTTTCCCTAAATTGGGACGGAACTGATGATGAAGGTTCTCTTGTTCCCGATGGAGTTTATTCCTACAGGGTTTTCTCTACCGATGAAGCAGGCAACACTTCTGACACAGCACAGATTACAAACATAATTTATTCTGCAGAAAAACCCTCTGTTGCAATTTCAATTTTGGGAAGCAAATACTTTTCTCCAAACGGTAACGGAATTCAGGATACTGTAAACCTTCTTCTTTCTATTGCTCAGCCTGACTCAAAGACCAACTCTCTGGTTCAGTGGACTCTAGACATTGTACGCGCTTCTGATTCAAAAGTAGTGCGCACATATTCAGGAACTTCAAATCCTCCTTCTTCTTTGGATTATGACGGAACTGATGCCACTGGTGCAAAACTTGCGGAAGGAGAATACTTTGCTCAGGTAAATGCAAAATATCTTAACGGATACGACAGCGGAAAAATAAAGTCTCCCGTTTTCGTGCTTGACCTTAGCGTGCCAAAAGTTACCGTTACCGCAAGCGACAAGACATTTTCTCCAGACGGAGACGGCAGTAAGGATGTGGTTACAATCACCCAGAAACTTACTTCTTCCGAACCTGAATGGACAGGAACAAAAGACTGGAAGGGAAGCATAATCGCTTCTGACGGAAGTGTGGTACGCACATTTGACTTTGGCGAAACTCCAGCCGCATCTGTAGTTTGGGACGGAATTAGTTCAACAGGTTCCCTTGTTCCCGATGGCACATACCGTTACGAACTTTCACTTTCAAAAAAATCTGGAATAAGCGCAAGCTATTCAACAGAAGCATTTACTCTTGACACAAGCAAAACCGAGCTTATGCTTTCTGTTGCAAATTCCGCATTCTCTAAAAATCCTGCAAGCAAAAATCAGTCTATAACATTTGTTCCTTTTGTAAAGGCTTCTAGCGGAATAAAGAGCTATACCCTTACAATAAAAAACAGTGCAGGTAAGGCTGTACGCACCATAAGCGGCACAGGTTCAGTTCCTGCTTCAATCATCTGGCGTGGTACTGGAGATGATGATTCTGTATGCGACGACGGAATCTATTCTGCCGAACTTGAAACCATTGCAAACAGCGGAACAAAGTCCAAGGCTGTAAAGACAAACATTGTGCTTGACTCTGACGCACCTCAGGTTTCTCTTTCTGTTCCATACAGGACTTTCTCGCCAGACGGAAAATCTTCAAGGCTGATTGTTCCCGTAACAGCAAGTTCTTCCGAAGAAACAAAGTGGACTGGTCAGATTGTGTCTTCAGGTTCAAGACCTTCTGTGGTACGCACATACACTTGGTACGGCACAGTGCCTTCGTTTGCATGGGATGGAACTGACGAAAGCGGAAACATTGTCTCCGACGGAACATACAACCTTACCGTAAGCGCAACTGACGATGCAGGAAATTCTGGCAGTGCTTCTGTTACAGGACTTGTTGTTGACACTCGCGAGGCAAAGGCCTATGTAACAGTTGACTACGATGCAATATCTCCCAACGGAGACGGCTTCCGTGACAGTCAGAAATTCTCTTTGCGCACTTCATTCTCTGACGGCATAGACGCATGGAATTTTTCAATACTTGATTCAAAGGGAAAGGCTGTGCGCACCTGGACCAATGCTGACTTTGCAAGTCTTCCTTCTTCAATTACATGGGACGGACTTACTTCTGACGGTGCAAAGGGTGAAGGAACTTACACTGGAAAACTTTCAGTTTCTTATGAAAAGGGCAACTCTGTAGAGGCAGGCACTGTTCCCTTTATCTGTACTGCAACGGCTCCTGTTCTTTCTGTAAAGACTTCGCCCCGCTACTTTAGCCCTGACAACGATGGTAATGATGACGACTTGAATGTAAGCCTTAAGTGCGAAAGCAAGGCAAAAATTTCTTCATGGTCATTTGTAATCAACGATCCCAACGGAAGGGAATTCTGGCGTACAAGTGGAAAGTCTTCCATTACAGAACTTCTTACTTGGGACGGACGAGGTTCCAACGGTGAGCTTGTTCAGTCTGCAATGGATTACCCCTATGTCTTTACCGTAACTGATGAACTAGGCATGACCAGTTCTGTGGAAGGAAAAATCAATGTTGATGTTCTTGTAATCAGAGTAGGCGATGTGCTTAAAATGCAGGTTCCTTCAATCATCTTTAGGAGCGACAACGCTGACTTTGGTCTTGAAGAAAAAGATGCATCTGGTCGCGTAATAAAGCAGGGGATTACTGCCGAGCAGAAGGCTAACAACGAAAGAGTTCTTAGGCGCATTGCAGAAATCCTTAAGAAGTTTGAGGATTACAATGTTACGATTGTAGGACACGCAAATCGTCTTACCGATAACGCTCAGGAAGAAACAGTTGACAATCCTTCTGCATGGGGACCGGCTCTTATTCCTCTTTCTTTGCGTCGCGCCCAGTATGTTCAGCAGCAGCTTATTTCTTTGGGCATAGCGTCTTCCCGTTTGAGCGTAGAAGGAAAGGGCGGAACTGAACCTGTTGCCGACACCAAGGACCGTTCCGTAAACTGGAAGAACCGCCGTGTCGAGTTCATTCTGAACAAGTAATGCAAAGAAGGCAAGGGACTTTTAGTTATTTTGCTGAGAGTCTGTTTTTCTTGCACAAGGCTATTGACAAACTTTCTGTAAAAGTGTAATATCCTTTTACATTCGAAAGAATGCTCCCTTAGCTCAGTTGGTAGAGCAACGGACTGTTAATCCGTCTGTCGCAAGTTCAATCCTTGCAGGGGGCGCTAAAGCCTAGTCTTAACGGACTGGGCTTTTTGTTTTAAAAAATAATTCAGTTGACATATGCAGATGCAAGGATTGAAGCGACTGAGCGCGCGAAGCGAAAAGGCGGCATGGAGGTCGCCAGCAGCGAAGGAGCCGTCCCGTAATGCACGCACAGGAAGTGTGGGCATGGAGGGCAATCCTTGCAGGGGGCGCTAAAGCCTGGTCTTAACGGACTGTTTTTTTTTGTAAAAAAAATAAATCTGTTATCATATAAAAGATGCAAGAATAGTAAAATAACCTGTCAAGTATTTAGTGTTTTATTTTCGTAAAAAAAATTTGCATTTTTTAAAAACCAATGTTACAATTTAGGTGGAAGAGTTTAAAATTCAGGAAGTTTTAAACTTTAAAAAAGTTGTATCTAGTATCAGTCTAGTCTCCGTTTAATAAGTTTTCCTCTTGACATAGTTCATGGGGAGGTTGCAATGAAAAAGCATTTATTTGTTTCCATTCTTATCGTGTCTCTTTTTGCGGCATTATTTTCAGCCTGCGAGTTTGGCATGGGTACTGCCCTTGACTTAGAGGCACCTGTCATCTCTGTTAAGAGTTTGAAGAGTGCCTCTCAGACCGTTTCTACAGAATCTGTTGTTGGCGCAATCTACTGCCACAAGAATGTCTCTTTTTACGGAACGGCCAAGGACAATGTAAAGTTAAAATCCGTTTATGCTGAAATAAAGTGGAGCAACGAAACTTCCTACCACTACCTTGCCTCCGCAACATGCACAGGAGACAGTTGGTATTTGGATCTGAACTTTGGCAGGGAAGGAACCGCATATTTAAAATTTGTTGTAGAAGACATGGCAGGAAATTCTTCTGCAAAATCAACACAGGTGCTAACTCTGTTTGTTGACGAAACTGCTCCCGTTGGTACTGGTTGGTACATCGATAGGGGAAATGGATTCAGGTACAGCCTTCAGTATCTAGAAACATTGAAGAATGTAGATTTGGATCTGTCCGAAAACAAGGACGCCGCTCAGAATGTAGGCTTTACCATCCATGCTGATTTTAACGACACCATGGGAATAAAGGACAACTCCATCAAGTTAAAAATTTATGATGAACAGGGAAATAAAGTATGCGAGTTGCCGAACATAAGCGACAGTAACTATGCGCCGGAATTTAAAGTAACCCATGACGCTCTGGTTGCAGGAAGTTCTGCCCTTTCATCAGGAAGACATTACCTTCAGATTAGATACGATGCGGAAGATGTGGTAACGGTTCCTGAGTCAAATAAAGTAGAAGATAAGGAAGTGGACATGGGCTGGTTCATTTGGTATCCAGAAAGTGACAGTCCAAAAATTATTCCTCAGGCTCAAAGCGATTCAAACGGCGCCATTAATTTAAAAATAAAGGACACGCTAAGCCTTTCTGTCTTTGATGATGACGGACTTACAGGAACACATACTTTTTACCTTAAAGAAGGTTCTACAGTAATTGATTCCAAGAATGTAACATTTGAAGGCGAGAGGGAGGCTACTGTAGTTCTTGCCGCTCCCGGTACTCCAAAGACACTTACCCTTACTGGAACTGCCAAAGACAATACTACAGCGGCAAAGACCTGTTCTGTAAACAAAACGGTAAATGTTACTGATGACTCTGCGCCCATGCTGCTGATTACCTCTCCTGAAAACAATAAGATTCCTTCCGTTACCATGTCCGATGCAAACACAAAGGCTATTATAAATGTTGTAGGTCAGTCTCTTGATACGACAGGATGCGAATATCTTGAGTTTGTTTGGGTTCCTGATTCGGTAGCTCAAACTGGTAAAAAAGATGTGGCCCTGAGCTGGCTTGATTCTTTGCAAACGGATGAACAGCATTCAGCACTTAAGCCTACAGGCTCAAATGATTCTAAGGTTACAGAAAAAGACGGACTTAAAATGTGGTCTGTAAAACTTACTGCGGCAGGTTCCAGCGGTGACTTTAAAAAGCAGACCTTTAGCTTTAATATGGATCTTTTGAATGACTTTGTCAGCAACTCAACCAACGAGCGAAAGAATGCAAAGTATTTCCTTGTAAAACTTACCCGTGCTGACAAAAAGTATTCCTACACAGAATACACCCTTGCTTCGGACAATCTTCTTCCTTCCATCAGTTCTGTAAATCCTACAGGAGAAATGTCAATTGTAGAAAGTTCTGACGATTTGGTTCTTGAGTTTAAGGGCGTAAAAGAAAGCGGTCTTGCAATGAATCCTGCTGGATACAAGATTGAAAAAATTGAAGGCAGTGTAAAGACGGAACTTTCGGGATCATACAACGAGTCAACTCAGACATACAAGACTACGGTTTCTAAGTCACAACTTGCTCAAATGAAAGAAGCAGGTGAAAAGCCCAAGTATATGTTTACCGCAAGAGACTTGTTTGACAACGAAGGCTATGCCCAGTATACGATTGTCATAAGCGATTTGCCAAAGCTTACAAGCATTACGGCAACTTCTCCTGCAACATGCAAGAAGGGCGATGAAATAATTTTTAATGCAAACTTTAGCGACACCGTTTATGTAGATGACGGACTTACGGGAACAAATCTTCCCTACTTAAAGATAAAGGGTATTACAAATTCTTCCAATTCAAACCGCGACAAGGCATATTACAAACAGGGTTCAGGTTCAACTTCGCTCCAGTTTTCTTACATCGTGCAGGAAAACGACATTACTAGCGGAGTTGCCGTTGTTGACATAAATGCAGACTCCATGTCTTCGCCCATTGTAATAAATGGTGCTACAAAACTTGGCTCAGATAAAGTGCACCTTGCAGTGAACTGGGCAAATTCCGTAACTGGAAAAAACATAAAGGTTGATGGAGTTTCTCCAAAAATTACTACTATTGTCGTTGAGTCTGATGCTACCGCTGCAAATAAAAACGGAGAAGGGTATGCGTGCCTTAAGGCAGGAAGAAAACTTACGGTAACTGTTTCAACCGATAAGGACATAACCATTCAGGGTACACCGACATTTGTATTTAAAGTTGGAAGCGCTACTTCTGAATCAACGCTTGAGATTCCATTTGAACGCGCCTCAGGTTCTTCCATTGTGTTTAGCAAGAAAATAGAAGACTCTGATGCAAACGGAATTCTCTATTATGTTGAGTCTTCATGCATAAAAAATTCAGATGTCATAAAGGATAAGGTTGGCAATGGAGTAATTTTGCTTTCTGGTACCAGTGCAAAAGATTCCAAGATTTTTGTTGACACGGGAATTCCTTTAAGCCCTTCCATAAAAAATGCTGAAACAAATGCAGCATTCTCTTCTTCAAGTACAAAGTACAGGGAATCAGTTAAATTCCTTATAGAAGACAGCACTGACACGACTATAAAGTCTACCGAGTATTCTTTGGACGGTGGAAGTACATGGACTTCCTATGCCGCTACCCATGAACTAAAGCCTGATGCGGGTTCTTCAAATCTTGTGGTTCAGCTTACGGCGCGCAGAACTGACTGGGCAGGAAATGTTTCTGAATATCCCGATCCTGTTACCATAGACATAAGCAAATCCTTCCCCTCCTTTACGATTGAGTGCACCGATGTTGACGGTTATTACAAGCCAGGTTCAAAACTAACCTTTAGGGTTTCTTTTGCACAGAAAGTAAATGTTGCAAAAAATGCAGCCGCAAAAATCTACCTGTCTGACGCCGGTCAGTATGCAGCAGTTGAAGCGTCTACAGCACAGTCTGGAGTTACTACTGCTTACTTTACATATACCGTAAAAAAGACGGACCAGTTTACCCTTGAGGTGGACAAGACCATTGCAGCCGATAAAGGCGTTCACCTTGACGGCATAACGGACCTGTACGGCTTTTCAAATTCTTCGGATATGGACGAAAACTACACCCGTGACATTGTATGCGACGGTGTAATTCCCTATGTTGATTCCATGAGTCCTAATGGAGAAACTGCATCGGGTAGCAATATCTATAAAAACGGAAATGTTGTTACCATAAAATTTAACGAACCTGTTCAGCAGGGTGAAGGAAACATTATTTTGCGTCAGGTTGCAGGATGGGCAATTCCTCCAGTGCTTACAGGAGACGACTTTAACACCATACGCAATGCAATTCCCGATGACTATGTTCTGGACGGAGTTGAAGGTAAAGATATTCTTTCTATGAGGAATGCCAGTGGTGCTGACTTGGAAGATTCTGAATGTCTGTTTGGTGCCTCTGTTGGACCTGCTCAGGACCGCTACCATGGAACCGGACAGTATGTTGGTCCGTACCAAAAAACTACCCAGGGATTAAATGCAGACTATTCGCCCGATGTTTCTACAAAATATGTCCTTGACTTTGACATAGACATTTGGGAAACAACTGAAACACATCCCATCGGACTAACATTTACGCAGGGGCGTAGCACAAATGCCAATGCTTATTCCAAAACTTCGTCACTGGATCAGGCAACTCCCCTTACACCTAGTTCTACAAGAAGTGCCGGACAAATAAGGACTGTCCTTGAAAAAGTGGGCTACCACGAACGCATTGTAGATGTAACTTCTTCCTCTGTAAGGCAGATTGACGAAAAAACATTTATCGTAACATTCCCCAAAGGTTTAACAGGAGGAGCAGAACTTGCAGACGGAAGGGAATGGGAACTTGTAATTTCAAAGGGTGCTTTCCTTGACTATGCCGAAAACGAATTTGGTTCAGAATATACATCTGCATCAGAAACTGTTTACACTACAACAAAAACGACAAGCGATGCAGTAATGAAAAAAGGTGATTCTGCCATAAGCGGAACTTTAACAGGATGGGGAAGGGGACGCACTTCTGCAAGTGACCCTGTTGTGCTTATTCAGACTGCCAACGGAAAGAATTCCTTTTGGTCAGACAAGGTTGCGGAACCTGTAATACGAGTAGACCGCTACAGTTACGGCTTGGGCTTTAAGCAGAGTAATGCTGACGGAAGCACAAGTGTGATTACAAGAGATTCCACTGTGCCAACTGGATATGTACGCGTGCGGATTGACTGCGAAACTCGAGGCGCAACTATAAAGTACAACAAGGACGGAACTTCAAACTCCCGTGACGACGAAAACAGTAGCGTGGGGGCCTACTATGCCAACACTGATAACGCAAACTGTTACTCCTACATTACAGTAACTTCTGGACTTACAAATAAAGAAAGCAAAACCTTGAACATTACAGGTTCTACAGCCATAGATTCTAGTCCAGTAATTTTTGCAGGCGGCTATGCGGGATACGAAGACTCCTACAAGCAGTATATTGTGGCACAGGGTACAAAAGAGGACTTTACTCCTTCTGAGCGTGGCGTAGAGGGGGTATTTAAAACTGTGGTGCGCTTTAAGGCTCCTTCTGGTAGTACTGGAAACTGTGCAGAGCGTGGAACAGGACAGACAGACCTTAGCATTCGCGGAACAACGGGATTTGCAGGCGAACCTTCCATTTCGCCCTTCCCCCTTCGTGACAGTCAGATTGCAAGCCCCTACTTGAAGAGATGTTTTAGGGAAAGGACTTTGGCTTCCAAAAGTACAAGCCTTGACTACTATTGGGTCAGTTTTGAAATTCTTGTTCCCACTTCATTTTCAGGATACAGTTGGCATAATGGACAGTATTATGACTGGTGTCAGAACTGGGGACTTATGAATCCCGGGGAATTTACCTACTGCGTTGGTTTAAGGAACTGGGGATAAGGAGGAGCATATGAAAAAAGTTTTTTATAAAAGCGTAATAAAGACGGCAGCCGCATTTGTTTTTGCATTGCTTTTCCTTTCCTGCGAAATTGGTCTTGGTCCGCAAATAGACCTTGAGGCTCCTGTTGTAAAGTTGACTAGCCATAAGGATAACGATGCCGTTGCAAGTTCATTCAGGCTTGAGGGAACTGCCTATGACAACGAAGGCGTTACTAGACTTTCCATAGACTTTGACGACAAGGACATTCACTATTACATTACGACGGACGGAGTGTGGCATAAGAAAACTTCTTCAACCGAATGGGTTGCCGTTTCTAGCGACAAGGCTTCTGTTTCTTATTCGGGAACTCATCTTACATGGTCTGTTGAGGTTGATTCTTCGGATGCCGCGGTACCTGGTTCAACTTTCTCGTTTACAATTATTGCAGAAGACAAAGTTGGAAACTCCAGTAAAAATTCCAAGGTTGACTGTTCCCTTATTGTCGACGAAAATCTTCCGTCCGCAAGCATTATAAAGCCAGAACTGTTTACAGCCTATTCCACTGCTCAGCAGAAATTTAACTCCTATGCGCTAAAGGATGCAAATGTCCTTTCCAGGCTTTTAAATGGAACCGTTACACTTTCTGGTCGTCTTGACGGAGCCCTTTCTACACGGGAACTGTTGCTGGAATTTGACAACGGAACAAGTCTTCCGTCCACTGTAACCGGTTATGGTGATGCAGACACTACAGTAGCTTCTATTGCGGAAGCAAATGACTTTGGTGCTTCCAAAACATATTTTTCAAAGACTCTTAAAGTTAACGAAAACGGCATTACAGATCTGCGTTCATGGACATTCGATCTTAAGCAATCTGATTGGATTTATGACGGAAATAACGAAGATCTAAAGACAGAAAAACATTTGATTCGTGTGGTTGCAACAAGCCTTAGTAATGCAAACGCCTACGAGCGAAAAGTACTGGGCTGGTTTGTGTGGTGGCCCGAAGCTGATGCGCCTTGGATTACAATGAACAATGGTGCTCTTTCAAATGACCTTGCCGCAACTTCTCAGATTTATCCTTCTTCAAAACTTTCAGGACAGGTACAGGATGACGATGGAATAAAGTCTTTGGTATACTCAATGTATCGCCGCGAAAATGACGGGAACTATTCCCTGTATAATAGCATTCAGAATGTAAACATTTCTCTGGCAGAGGCAAACACAAAGTCTTCTGCCTGGTCTGTGTCTTCTCCTAATGATAATGGCGTGTATAAAATTGTGGTAACCGCAACAGACTTGGGAGCAAAGACAGATGTGGCCGAACGCTACTTTACAATCATGGATGTTCAGCCTCCAAAAATTACGATTACATCTCCCGAAAACGGAAGTTCTGCTCTGGCAAGATCAGACAGCAACATTGTAATAAATGGAATTGTGTCTGATGACGGAACTGTTACTTCCCTAAAGATGGTTTATCTGAATCCTAACCTTGGAAGCAATCCCGACAATAAAATAAAGTACATGAGTAGTTCTGAATCTGACTGGCAGCATGCAAGCTCTTCAGGCTATGTTGATTCATTAGGAAACATTTTGTATAAGCTAGATTTGGGAAGTCCTACATACAGTTCCACCGAAAATAAAAATTCTTACAGTTTTTCAAAAACGCTAAATCTGTTTACAGACCTTGGAATAGGAGTTTCTAAAAAACTTTCTTCTCAGGATTTTGTATTCCTTGCAACTGACAGTGGCGGAACTTCCACGGTTCTTTCGTTCTCACTTACAGGAGACACGGAGGCCCCTCAACTTACATTTGACACAATAAAACTTTTAAACTCCTCAGGAACAAAAAGGTATCCCGAAGGTTCAGCGGCCTTTGACATGAACGGTTCCGACATTCCAAACTTCCCTGTCATAAATACAGGAGACAAGGCCGTTCTTACCGGTACATGGAGCGACAACTCTACTAGCGCATGGAAGAACATTTCCAAAATAGGCGACATAAAAATTACATGGCAGGGAAACGAAACCCTTGCAACTAAGAAAACTGACGGAACTTGGACTGCAACAATCACTGATGTTCCCCATACAAGCGGTGTTATAACAGTAAGCCTTATGGATTATGGCGAAAATTCTAAGACTGTAACAAAGTCTGTCTTTGTAGAAAGTTCGAGTGCAGGACTGGAACGCATAGCCTCAGACTCTGACGACGGTTCTTATGCCGCTGGACAAAAAATAAACATTTCCCTTGAGTTTACAAAAAATACCACTGTAGAAGGAACTCCAAGCCTTAAGCTTAATAACGGAAAGACAGCGGTTTACAAAGAGGGTAGTGGAAAAGCAAAGCATGTCTTTGAATACACTGTTGCTGCTGGTGACGATGTTGACAGGCTTTTGGTAACGGGCATAAATTCTTCTGGAGTTACATGGAGGGATGCAAGTACTAACGGTCAGTTTAATGTTACACTGCCAACCGAAAATGCAAAGACCCTGTCTTCTAGAAACATAAGGATTGACACTAAGAGTCCAAAAATAAGTTCAGTAACTGCAATTACAGGTTCAGGTGCCTACAAGGAAAATTCTTCCATTCTGCTTATGATGGAATTTTCAGAAGATGTTACGGTAGAATCAGACGACTCTCTGTCGGATGCGCTTAAACTTAACTTTACACACGGAAAGACTAGTACTGGTACACTTGCCAGCGGTTCAAAAATTGTTCTGTTTACTTACGATGTTGCTGCCGGTGACAACAGCTCTGAACTTAAGCTTGACTCAGTAGTTCATGACTCTTCCGTCAAAGTATTGGACAGTGCAAAAAATGAACTTACCGACTGGAGCCTGCCTTCTGAAAGTCTTGCAAACAAAATTGTAATAGACACCCAAAAGCCCAGTGTTCCTGCCGTAAATCCTGCTTGGTCTGGTAATTTTGTTTCGGACGAAAACGGAACAAGTTTTACCGTAAGCGGAGAAACTGGTGCAACCATAGAATACTCATTGGACGGTTCATCATGGCAGACATACAAGGGACCTGTAAGTTTAACAAACAATGGCACCTACACCATAACTGCCCGCCAAACCGATAAGGCCGGAAATGTGTCTGACCAGTCTGACATAAGAACGGTTACTGTAGACAAGGGCGAACTTCTTAACCTTATTTCTGCCGAAACCGTCAACGGAACATATTCATGCAACACGGCTACAAGTACAATAACTGGCGTAATAGAATTCCGTAAGTCCGTAAAAATTCCAAGCGGTGCCAGCGTAACCTTAAATGTTAAGAATGGAAGTTCAAATTCCAAGGTTGTTCCAATCAATGAGGCTGGAACTGAACGATCAAGATATACATTTACCTACACAATACAGGAAGGTGACTATACAGAGGAAAATCTGGATGTTACAGCATGGAGCTTTAACACTGTAACTCTTGGTCTTAACGAAGTGTCTGTCTCTTTGCCAGCAACAACAAGCGATAAGAGATTTACTTCAAACCGCGAAATAAAAATTCTTACCGGCCGCCCTTCTGTTGTATCATGGAATTTTACAGGAGAAGGAAAAGATGCAAAACTAATCATTACCTATGACCGTGTTATTTCAAAAGTAAGCAGTAAGGAAATTACATTTGAAATGGCAGCATCTGACTTTAAAATTCCAGCCGTTCTTACCCCTGCAGAATACAGTTCGCTCCTTTCTGAAATTCCTTCGTTGGGAACCTATTATAAGGAAGGCGTAAACGGAGCAAGCATTGTTGACTCAAATCTTGTAAACGACACGGCTTCAAAATACATATTGGACTATGCCTACGATGACAATAATGAGACTATAAGGAATTTGTTTACGGCAAAAGACAAGCATAAGGTAACTGTTCCAGTTAAGGCAAGTGCTGTAAAGGTATCTGGAAAAACTCTTACGGTTTCTTTGGGTTCCTTGTATGCCCTCCCTGTAAAGGGTGCGGACTATACCCTTACTATTCCAGAAGGAACTGTGGTTGATGCAGTTAAAAACGAAAATGCAGAAATGGTTCAAACTGTAACATCCGAAGGCATAGAAGCGCCTGTAATCCGCATAAACAAGGTTAAGCAGACAATTAGCAGTACTGGAATTACAAGTTCTTCTTCTGTAAAAATGCCTGAAACTGCCGCAATGAAAATTTCCTGCCGTACTCCCGGAGCCACCATAAAGTTTGCTGTAAGCGGTGGGGTTGATAACAATGTTGCAAAGGGACAGGAGAGCACATTAGTTCATGTAAACAAATCTCCTCAGTTTTTTCAAACAAAAACAAGTGACCCTGCTGCTCCGTCGATAACCAGTTCTTCTCTAACATATTCTGTACCAATTACACTGGGCGAAGGAAACAACGAAAATAACACCCTTGACTACGACACTGTAAAGGGCCTTAAGTTTGCAATTACCGCACAAAGTTCAAAGAATGGCAGTACTGCTACGGCCTATGAATATGCTACCCGAACTGTTTTAAAGTTTGTCGTTTCAGGAAATTATGATGCAGGAAATGGTAACAATGGCGACACCCAAACAACCATTAAGGAAAACGGCAATACCCTTTACTTTAGGGATTTAAAAGTTTGGATTATTGGCGGAGACGCTCCCAGTGGAGGCAATGCTTCAAGTGCAACTCCTCTTTCATGGGCTGACAGCAGAAACTTTAAGCTAATGAAGGGAGCCCTTACTAATAACTATAATATGTACGGAACCTGGTACTGGATAACATGGGATGTAAGTGCCGCAACATATCACGGCTTTGCTATAGGCGATGTTCCTTCTGACGCTCAGGATAACGGTCCTACGGAATGGTATGTTTCTGAATGTGCTTGGGTTGCACAAAAGGAAAACTATGTTCTCTATCCTGGCGAAACTCTGGAAATGGCAATAGAAAACGAAGGAGTGTATCAGGCCACATTTATGTTCCGTATAAAAAACAAGGGAACAAGGTAGGTGGCTGGATAAAAGTTAAAATTTCCTTTGCTTTTTTGCCAAACTCATAGTATACTGTAGGTGTAAGGGCAGTTTGCCTTTTTACGCATCACACTTACAAGGAGCTAACTATGACTAAATCTATATCTGCAGTGGGGTTCTCTTTCGAAAAAGACCAGAGCGACCTTATCAATCAAAAACTTAAGCGCATCGACTATGCCGAAAGCTTGATTGTAGACTTAATTCTTCGCGTAAAGGAAGATAAGAAATACTATTTTGACGCAACGGTAAACTTCCGCTGGGGCGCCAATGCTCATGTTACCAGCGACGACTTTGACTTTGCTGCTGGACTTAACAAACTTATGGATGTTCTGGACCAGAAAGTGAAGAAGGAAAAGGATAAGATTCAGGAAAAGAAATAGTTTAATTTCTTTCCAAATCTAACGCTCGTAAGAAGAGCTTATGCTTAAAAGCGACCTGTACTTTGCAACGGTACGGCGGGCAATGTGTATACCCCGTTCTGCTAGTGCCTCTGCAATGTGTTGGTCGCTCATTTTTTTTGCGGATGCATTTTCATTTTGCAAAAGAATTTCCTTTATTTCGCCCAGAACTTTGTCCCTGCTTACTTCTTCACCTGAGCCTTTTGCACTTCTGGAAACTGAGCCTGTAAAAAAATACTTTAGGGCAAAAAGCCCCCATTCGCACTGAAGGTACTTGCTGTTTGCCATGCGAGAAATTGTGGTTTCGTGTACGCCCAACGCCTCTGCCACATCCTGCTGCCTTAAGGGAACAAGATGTCCTGGCCCCTCTGCAAAGAATTCAGCCTGCCTTTTTACTATTATGCTTGCCGCTGCAAAAATCGTGTTCTGTCTAAATTCCAAGAGTTGAATAAAGTCTTTTGCCGCCGCAACATTTTTTCTTATTTCGGCATTTTCTTTTGTTGCAAGAGAAAGCATTTCTCTGTTCAGATAAGGCATGGGTATATTCTGGTTTGAAAGCCTAAGCGTCCACTGATGCCCCTTGTGGCTTATTATTCCCTTTAGCAGGTCTTCCCCATCACCATCGGTTCTCTCCACATAAATGTCGGGTGCAATGTAGTGGGTGTCGGAAGTACCGTAGTCCCGTGCAGGAAAAGGATCCAGAGTTCGTATAAAACGCACTGCTTCTTCTACGCCTTCTTCTGTAAGTTTTGCATCCTTTAAGTAGGGATTTTCCCTTGCGCCAAAAAGTGAAGCCTGTGTCTTTTTGTAATCCGAGATTTTCTTTAGAACTTTTGAAGCAAGGGGAGGGTCAAGCATTGTAAGGTTTCCGTCCAAAAGAAAAAGTGCCAGTGGCGGTGCATTCCTCTGTTTTGCCTGAACAAATAAACTTTCTTCTGTATTTCTTGTACAGGTTCCAGCCGGGTCAAGGCTCTGCAATAGCGAAAGGCAGTGTTCAAGAAGACTGGGTGTCTGCTTGGGGTCTTTCTTATCCAAAAGCGAAAGGGGCGACAAAATATGAAATCCCTTTTCGTCCAAATTGTGAATGAGGGTCTTTCCTAATTCCAGTTCGCTTTGTGAAAGCGGTAGCACCGTAAACTGAGAAAGTAGATGTTCTTTAAGGGATGTTCTTTCATCAGCCTTTGCTTCCAGTGCCGCAAGAAAACGGTCGCTGGCTTCTTCCGACATTTTTGAACTCTTTGCCGAAACCCTTGTGTCTCCCGGAGTGCGGTGCGTTTGCTCCATGTTTGGAATTTCCAGTGCGGGATTTTTTTCGGCTTCTTCGTAGATTTTTTCCCGTAAGTCCTCAGAACTTAAAGACAGAATCTTAAGGGACTGTATCTGCCGTTGGCTCATAACCTGAGTCTGGGAAAGAGTCTGTGCCTGTCTTTGGGAAAGGGAAACCTGTGCCATACTGATACTATAGCATATTTTTTTGTTTTTCGGTATTCTTTTTTTTATGAAACGCTTTGAAGATTGTGGTGTCTGCGTTCCGGAACTTCTGCTTCCTGCGCAAAAGAAATTGTCTTCCTGGTCTGTTATTGCATGCGACCAATACACTCAGGATTCCGAATACTGGAATAAAGTTGCAGACTGTGTTGCAGATCGACCGTCTACCCTTAATCTGATTCTGCCGGAATTGTATCTTCAGTCTCCCGACTGTGAAGAGCGCATTCAGAAAATCCGGAGTACAATGAATCAGTATCTTTCTGATGGGACATTTGATTCTCCTGCGGAAGAATGCATGTACATAGAGCGAACCACTGGTTACGGACGCACTCGTAAGGGACTTGTGTGCGCAATAGATTTGGACTCTTACGAATGGAAAAGCGGAAACAAAGCCCTTATCCGTGCATCAGAAGCCACAATTGTAGAACGCATTCCTCCCCGTAAGAAAATTCGTGACGGCGCACCTTTGGAAAGTCCCCACATAATGCTGCTGGTAAACGATCCTAATCGACTGCTGGTAGAAGCTTGCGGTAAGAGGGCAAAAAAATCTAAGCCTGTTTATGATGATGATCTTATGCTTTCTTCGGGACACATTACTGGATGGGCTGTAAAAAATCAGTCTGATGTAGATGCCCTGCATGATTCCCTTTGTGCCCTTAAAAAACAGAATGTTCAGGGTGACGGTTCTGTCTTTCTTTTTGCAGTAGGAGACGGAAATCATTCTCTTGCAACTGCAAAAGCCGTGTGGGATGAATACAAGACAAAGAAACTTGCACAAGGCGCGACTGAAGCGTCTCTTGCAGAATGTCCGGTTCGCTATGCTCTTGTAGAAATCGTAAACATTTACGATGAGGGTCTTACCTTTGAACCAATCCACAGGGTGCTGTTTGACGCTTCTGCAGACGCTCTTGTTTCGTTCTTTAACAGAGAACTTAATGCTTCTGCCAGCACTTTGAATTCAGAAAAAGAACTGGAGAATGCCGTAAAAAAATCTTCATCAGATTTTGGAATCGTATATACTGAAAACTCTTCTTCTAAATATGTTCTTCTAAAAACTGATGTAAGGGAACTTCTGGTAAGCCGCATGCAGCCCCTGCTTGATTCATTTATAAAGGAAAGCGGTGCCAGCATAGACTACATTCACGGAAGCGACGAAGTGTTCAGATTGGGCAAAAAAGAAAACGCACTTTCCATTTTGCTTCCTCCTGTAGACAAGGCTTCTTTCTTTACAACCATAGCAAAAAGCGGTTCTCTTCCTAGAAAAAGTTTTTCCATGGGAGAGGCAAGCGAAAAGCGTTTTTATCTTGAGTGCAGAAAACTTTTTGCAGGAGAAAACTGATGAAAAATTTGTTCAACGACGGATGGTCATTTTCTAAACTTACTCTAGAGCATGTGGAACCAACAGAAGGAAAAAAGGCTATTCTTTTTGAGCCAGAAGATTTTCTGGGTAAGGAAAAAACATTTGAGCCTGTTTCAATTCCTCACGACTGGCTTATTCACAATACAGATGCCCTTTACGAAGACAGCGTTGGCTTTTACAAAAAAACTTTTAGTCTTTCTACAAAGGAAAAACATTTTGCCTTACGCTTTGATGGCGTCTACATGAACTGGTGTGTTTTTGTAAACGGCTCCCTTGCATGCAAATGGAAGTACGGCTATTCCACTGTTGAATTTGACATTACACCTTTTGTTAAGGACGGAGAAAACACTGTCGAACTTATTGCAGTGTATCAGAGTCCAAACACTCGCTGGTATTCTGGAGCAGGAATTTTCCGCAATGTTTATCTTGTGGAACATTCTGACACCCACATTGCAAACGGAGGAATTTATTTTACAGCTTCTCCCAAAGGTTCAGACTGGAATGTGGAAATCTCTACCGAAATTGAAGGCCCTGCAGATGGTGTAACCGTTGTTCATTCTCTTTTGGACGGTTGCGGCAACGAACTTTCCCTTTTAGACAAAACTCAGACTTGTAAAAAAACTGCAAGTCCTGCTCCCTGCATGGGAAGCTCCTGCAAAAAAGACAGAGAAATCACCCTTAACACTTTTACGGCTCTTGCGGCAAATCCAGAACTTTGGTCATGCGAAAATCCTTGCTGCTACACTCTGCGTACGGAACTTGTAAAGAATGGCACACTTCTTGACAGTCTTGAACAGAATGTGGGCTTTAGAACAATATGCTTTGACGCCAACAAGGGATTTATGCTTAACGGTAAGCAGGTAAAACTTCACGGTGCCTGTCAGCATCACGACTTGGGACTTTTGGGTGCGGCTTTTGACATTACTGCATTAAAGAGGCAGTTTGCAAAACTAAAGGACATGGGATGCAATGCAATAAGGACAACCCACAATCCTGCTGCTCCAGAACTTCTTGACCTTGCCGACAAAACTGGCTTCCTTATTGTTGACGAATGCTTTGACATGTGGGAACGCACAAAGACTCTTTACGACTATGCAAACTACTTTAGGGAATGGCACGACAGAGACTTAAGCGCCTTTGTTCGCCGGGACAGAAATCATCCTTCGGTAATAATGTGGAGCGTTGGTAACGAAATTTACGACACATATTTTCCAGAGGGACTTCCCATTACCAAAGATTTGGTTTCTATTGTTCGCCGTCACGATCCTAAGAAGAACGCGGCGGTTACAATCGGTTCAAACTTTATGCAGTGGGAGGGTGCTCAGAACTGTGCAAAGGAACTTGATGCTGTGGGCTACAACTACACCGAAAGGCTTTATGACGAACATCACAAAAACTATCCTTCATGGTGCATTTACGGAAGCGAAACTTCAAGCACTGTTCAGAGTAGGGGAATCTATCACTTTCCCCATTCAAACAATCTTCTTACCCACGAAGACCACCAGTGTTCTTCTCTTGCAAACTGCACCACAAGTTGGGGATCAAAAAGTACTGCATACAACATTGTACAGGACAGAGACAGAAACTTTTGCGCAGGACAGTTCATTTGGACGGGATGGGACTACATAGGAGAGCCTACTCCCTACCACACAAAGAATTCCTACTTTGGTCAGATTGATACTGCCGGTTTTGAAAAAGATTCATTCTACCAGTACAAACAGTTGTGGAACGAAAAAGCAGACCCCTTTGTTCACCTGCTTCCTTATTGGGACTTTAACGAAGGCCAGCTTATAGATGTAAGAACCTATTCAAACGGAGCTTTTGTTGAACTGTTTGTAAACGGTGTGTCTTTGGGCAAAAAAGAAAACGATATTAATAAGGGCGACAGCCTCTGCTGTATGTGGGAAGGTGTCCCCTATAAGGCCGGAAAAATCGAAGCCCTTGCATACGACAAAGACGGAAAAATTCTTGCCCGTGAAGAAAAGCATTCTTTTGGCGACAGTGAAAAAATAATTCTTACCCGTGAAGAATTTAGCGAAGATGGACTTCATTTTATAGATGTTTCAACTGTTGACGCTGAAGGCTACGATGTTGCGGATTCCCGTTCAAGAATTTTTGTTACGGTAAAAGGAGACGCTGTCTTATGCGGACTTGATAACGGCGACAGTACTGATCCAGACCAGTACCAGAGCAAGGACGGAGTAAGTCTTTCAAAACGGCTTTTTGCAAACCGCATGCTCATCATGGTAAGGGAAACAAAGCCTTCTGCCTCTTTTGAAGTTACAGCAGAAAGTGCTGGTCTTATTGGTGCAAAACTTTGCTTTGACGGTTCTTCTGCAAAAGTGTCTGAACTTGAAAAAGCTCCTTTGTCTAAGGGCGAAATTCCTGTAAGAAAAATTGAACTTGTTTGCAGCGGCATTCGTTCTCTTGATCAAAATAATAAAGAAGTTACGGTTAAGGCTCTAGTTCATCCTGCAAATGCAAGCGACAAAACTCTGTGCTGGAAGCCCATGATGCTTGAGGGAGTTGAAAGCGACTGTGCCTCGGTAAGTGTTCAGAAAAATGCTGACGAAGAAACGGCAACAGTAAAAGCAAGAAGCGACGGTTCCTTTAGACTCTTGTGTTCCGCAAAAAACGGATGCCTTTATCCTCAAGTGCTTAGTGAACTGGAATTTACTGTAAGCGGACTAGGAACTGCAAACCGTAACCCCTACAGTCTGATTGAGGCTTGCAAATGCGACAGAAGCCTTTCTCCCGTTACGCTTAGTTTTGATGGCGGAGTGCAAACTCCTTCGGAACGGACTTGGTACCTTTTTGATCATGTGGACTTTGGCGTTCAGGGAAGCGACAGCATTACGATTCCTGTCTTTACTTGGGATCCAGAGGCAGAACTTGAACTGTGGGAAGGTTGCCCCGATGAAGGCGGAAGAAAAATAATGGACTTGCATTATCGCGCACCAAGTGCATTTAACGCCTACACTTCAAACACCTTTGTACTTCCAAGGCGCCTCTTTGGACTGCATGTAATTTCAATAGCATGTAGCAAGAGCCTTTCTATTCAGGGCTTTAAAGCAGAACAGGGAGACAAGGCCTTTGCAAAACTGTCTGCCCTTGATGCAAACTCTGTTGTGGGAGACAGCTTTACTCGCACAGAGGATGCTGTTTCGGGAATTGGAAACAATGTGTCTCTTGTGTTTAACGACATGAACTTTGCAAAAGCTGCTTCCAAAATAACTGTATGTGGAAGGGCCCATGTAGACAACACGATTCATGTTCGATTTAGCGGAGAATCTGGGGATGCAAACCGCATTGTAGAATTTAAGAAAAATGATTCATACGAAGAAAGAACATTTAACCTTGAAGGATGCAGTGGAAAAAATACGGTTACATTTGTCTTTCTTCCAGGAAGCAACTTTGACTTTAAGTGGTTCCGCTTTGAATAGAATCTGACGGTTACGGTTGGCACGAGTCTTCTACAACCTGCAGGATGTAAGTGCCAAACCGTTCCGCTTTTGCCTCTCCTATGCCGTAACATTCGCACAGTTCCGAAATAGTCTGGGGCTTTTTTGCGCTTATGTCAAATAAAGTCTTGTCTCCAAAAATTACATAGGGTGGAACATTCATTTCGTCGGCAGTTTTTCTTCTCCACGCCCTAAGATTTTCTGCAATTCTTTCTCCACCCTTGTCTGCTATAGAAAGAGCCTGACGCCTTATTACAGTTTTCTTTTGCCTTACTTTTGTGTCAAATGTAATGGAAAGAAGAATCTGCTCCCTTGAGTTTAGGGCATCCCGTCCTGTGGCCGTTACATAAAGCACACCGTAGTCATCAGATTTAAACAGGTAGCCTTCCTCTACTAGTTTGTTACAAAGTTCAATCCATGAAGACTTGCTCAGTTCTTTTCCTATGCCCCAGGTGCTAAGCCTGTTGTGTCCGTTTTCGATTATCCGCTCAGACTTTGAACCCAACAGAATGTCCGTAAGGTAAGTAATGCCGTATCGTTCCCGAGTGCGCAGTATGCATGACATAAGTTTTTGTGCAGGAACCGTTACATCTGCAAGGGAAATTTTTTCTCCGCCAAAAGCACATATGTCACAACAGCATGAAGGATCCTGATCTTCAAATTCCATTTCTCCAAAGTATTCCAGAAGAGCTTTTCGCCTGCATTTTCTGCCTTCTGCAAACTGAACCATTTTTTGAAGAAGAGATTCCGCCTTTCTGCTGTCTGCAAGTTCGTCAAAAAAGTAGCGGATTTTCATTTTGTCTTGAGGACTGTATAAAAGCAGAGCATGTGCCTTTTGTCCGTCACGACCAGCTCGACCTATTTCTTGATAGTACTGCTCTACAGATTTGGGAAGGGTGGCATGCAGTACAAAGCGTACATCAGGTTTGTTTATTCCCATTCCGAAGGCAACAGTGGCAACCATTATGTCTTTTTTTCCACGGATAAAGTCTTCCTGATTTTTTGACCTTTCTTCGTCACTTAATCCAGCGTGATATTCGGTTACAGAAAAATGCTTTTTGGAAAGAAAAAGAAAAACTTTATCCACTTGCTTTCGTGAAAAACAGTATATTATGCCGCTTTCGTCCTTGTGTTCCGCAAGAAATTCCGTAATCTGTTCTTCGGCATTTGTCCTTCGCCTTACTTCTAGAAAAAGGTTTTCTCTGTTAAAGCTAGAAACAAGAACCTGAGGATTTTCAAGATTTAGCAGTCTGACTATGTCCTGCTGAACTGTGGGAGTTGCGGTTGCGGTAAGGGCAAGACATACGGCATGAGGAAACTGTTTTCTTAAAGATGCAATTTCAAGATAGTCTGGTCTAAAGTCGTGCCCCCATTCGCTTATACAGTGGGCCTCGTCTATGGTTATGCAGCACACATCAACTTCTTCGCTGTGAAGTAGGTCTGTCATGCGCTGAGTGTTCAGTCCTTCAGGAGAAACATAAAGCAACTTTACCAGACCTGACTTTATCTGATTCTGTACCGCCTTGTAGGATTCCCAGTCTAGTGAAGAGTTTAAAAACGCCGCAGAAACTCCTGCCGCATTCAACTGTGAAACCTGATCCTGCATGAGTGCAATAAGAGGAGACACGACTACGGTAAGCCCTTTAAAGATAAGAGCCGGAATCTGATAGCAGAGGGATTTTCCTCCGCCGGTGGGCATTACGGCCAAAGTGTCGCAGCCCCTAAGAACATTTTGGATTACCTGCTTTTGTAGCGGTTTGAATTCCTTGTATCCGAAGACGCTTTTTAAAATGTGTTCTGGTGAGCCGTTCAATATGCCTTTCTCCTGCTCTTCTACGATTGCGTGGGGATAGTGCTTCTGCAAAATAAATGCAGTCTGCGAAGCCATTCTGCCCACTGTGTTCAATAAGGCAGTATATCTCTTTGATTCCAAAAAGTCACCTCTTGAAAAAAGTTTTACCAATTGTTATACTGACTCAAGTTTGCCGGTTTGGTGGAATGGTAGACACGACAGACTCAAAATCTGTTGCGCGCGAGCGTGTCTGAGTTCAAGTCTCAGAACCGGTATGCATAGAGGTGGTTTTATCCGCCTCTTTTTTTTATGCTGGCTTTCATGCATTAGAAAATTCCATTTCTAGACCTCCCTGGGTCTTTCTGTAGGCAACTGCTTCCATAACATGCTCCAGTCCAATCATTTCCTTTTGCTCCATGTCTGCTATGGTTCGGGAGAGTTTTATGCAAGAAGCCTTTGCCCTTGACGAAAAAGAATTTTTTTCGCACTGACTGTCAAGAAAGCCTTCTGCCTCTTTTGTAAGGGGACAGAATTTTTTTATGAGTGGAGCTGTAAGTCTTGCGTTTTTTATTCCCTGTCTTTTTCGTTGAATAAGGACGGCCCTTCCTATGTCTTTTCTAAGCTCTTCTGTGCTTCTACTTTTTTTTCCTTCATCCCTGCTAACAGACTGAACATGTACCCTTATGTCTATTCTGTCTAAAAGGGGACCCGAAAACTTTTTCCAGTACTGTTCTATTGCATGGGAAGAACACAGACACAGTTTGTCTTTAGAACCAAAGCAGCCGCATGGGCAAGGGTTTGTGGCCATGAGCAGTTGAAACAGAGCCGGGTAAGTTGTGCTTCGTCCCGCACGGCTTAGGGTTACTGCTCCTGTTTCAAGGGGAACTCTGAGCATCTGTAAGACCGAAGTTCTAAATTCCGCCGCTTCGTCCAAAAACAAAACTCCGTTATGGGCTAGGGAAATTTCTCCGGGCATGCAGTGACTTCCGCCTCCGCACATGCCTTCTATGCTTGCACTTTGATGGGGCTGCCTAAAGGGAGGCACTTTTATGAGGGTGGTGTCTTTTGCAAGAAGTCCTGCAATGGAATGTATTCTTGTTGCAGAAAGGGATTCTTCTTGGGTAAGATCTGGAAGCAGGGATTTAAATCGCATAAGGGCAAGCGTTTTTCCGCAACCAGGTGGACCAAAAGCCAGCAGATTGTGTCCGCCTGCTGCCGCAATCTGGAGACCTCTTACCAGAAATTCCTGTCCCTTTACAAAGGCAAAATCTTCTTCTTCCACATAGGGTGAAAATGTAGGTCCGTAAGATTTTTCTTCTGTGCCTTCCGCCTTTCCAGTGGGGTAAAAACTGTCCTGATGGCAAAGGGCTTCGTAGGCTTCTTTTAATGTTTCTGCTCCAAAGATTTTTATTCCGTCTACTCCCCTTGCTTCTGTTATGTTTGCACGGGGGATTATGCACTTTTTTATGCCCAGTGCAGACGCTGTTGACGCCGCCGCATTTACAGCACGCACACCTCTAACCAGTCCACTAAGTTCCAGTTCTCCCATGACAAGTACAGGCTCTTCTTCCTGAGGTTCTTTTTCTTCGTCCTGTGAAAGTCTAGCCTGTAAAACTGCAAGGGCTATGGCAAGGTCAAATCCTGCACCTTCTTTTTTTAGATCTGCAGGGCTAAGGCTTATAAGCACCCTCTCTGGAGGAAATTCGTATCCGCTGTTACGGATGGCGCTCCTCATTCTTTCTCTTGACTCCTTTACGGCTCCGTCTGCAAGACCCACAATGTCTACAGCAGGAATGCCTCGGCGTACATCAACTTCTATGCTTACAAGGGAACCCTCGTAGCCAAATGGTGAAAAACTATAAATCTTCATGTTCAATTCCTTTACTTAATATATATATGTTGATTTTTAAAAATTGCACCAAAATCTCCTGTAATTGATAAAAAAACTGCAATGTGCTATACTCTGCCCATGAGTAACGAAATGAAATCGGTTGACCAGACTACTTTGGAAAACCTGCTTTACCTTTCACGGCTTAGTCCTGAAAGCACGGATATGGCGACCCTTAAGCGTCAGGTAGATGAAATTGTAGGCTATTTTAAAATCCTTTCAAAATATGATGACAGCGAAAATCCTTACGATGCATACCCAACAACGGAAGCAGAAAAACTCCGCGAAGACGAAATTGTCCCCGGTCTTGAAATGCATGATGTTAAAAAAATCAACGAGTCAAACTTCCTTGACGGATATTTCCAAGTGCCGAAGGTTTTGGGAGAGGGCGCATAATGCTGTATTCAATTAACGAAACTTTGGCCGCCCTTAAAGACGGTAGCGTAACAAGTCACGAACTGGTAAAGAATTCAATCGATACTTTTGAAAAAGACAAGTCTTCAGCAGTGTCTCTTAATGCATTCATAGAAATGTATGACGACGCACTTACTCTTGCTGATGAGGCTGATAAAGAAATTTCGGCAGCCCGTTCGGCAGGAACTTTGGATCAACTGTTTGCAAAAAAGCCCCTTCTTGGACTTCCCTTTGCAAACAAGGACAACATTAGCGTAAGGGGAAAACGCCTTACCTGTGCTTCTAAAATTCTTGCAGGATATGTTGCCCCTTACAATGCAACCGTCATTGACCGTTTGGTTAAAGCGGGTGCAATTCCTTTGGGACGATGCAATCAGGATGAATTTGCAATGGGTTCTTCTACGGAATACTCAAGCTACGGTCCCACAAGAAACCCCATTAACCGTGACTATGTTTCTGGAGGTTCTTCCGGAGGTTCTACCGCTGCTGTTGCCGCAAATCAGGCTTTATTTGGTTTGGGAACAGAAACAGGTGGTTCTGTTCGTTTGCCAGCAAGTTATTGTGGTGTATACGGACTTAAGCCCACTTACGGAGTCCTTAGCCGCTGGGGAGTCGTTGCCTACGGTTCTTCCTTGGATCAGGTGGGAATTATTGGTCATACGCCTCGTGACATTGCCCTTCCTCTAAGCCTTATGTGCGGTGTAGACATGTACGATGACACATCCGTAGATTTGCCAGAGGGTAAGTCTCTTTCTAATCTTACGGCTTTAAGCGATTCAGAATTTGCTTCTCTTAAAATTGCAGTACCTAGACAGTTCCTTGAAAGCAAGGGTCTGGACGCTGATGTTGCAAAAGTGTTTGAAGACACCCGTGCATGGTTTGAAAAAAAAGGTGCAAAAATAGAAACTGTTGACCTTCCCATTTTGGACGCTTCCATTGCTTCTTACTATGTCATTGCTCTTAGCGAGGCAGCAAGCAACCTTAGCCGTTTTGACGGAATCCGTTATGGAGCAAGAAAAGACAATGGCGAAGGCTACGACCAACTGTATGTAGACACACGCAGCGAAGGATTTGGTCCCGAAGTAAAGCGAAGAATCATAATAGGTAACTATGTTCTTTCTGAGCAGTTTAGCGGAACCACTTACAAGAAGGGTATGAGTGTTCGTGCCCGTATTCAGCGTGAAGTTGCAAAACTTTTTGAAACCTACGACCTTATTCTTTGCCCCACATGTCCTACTGCGGCATTCAAGTTGGGTGAAAAATACGATGACCCCCTTGCAATGTATTTGAGCGACCTGTTTACTACATTTGTAAACCTTGCCCGAATTCCTTCTGTTTCTGTTCCTGCAGGACGAACCGCAAAAGATAATATGCCAGTTGGTATTCAGTTTGCAGGCGCTATGTTCAGCGAAAAGAAAATACTTAGCATTGCACAAAACTGGGAAGAAGACCACCCCTGTTGCGGAATCCCCGTAAAAGGCTGAGTCTGAACTTTATAAAATTGTTATGACTGTGATTCTTGTGACTGACACGGAAATCACTAAAAAGGAGAACTAAGATGAAGAAATTTAGAATTGCTTTTGCCGCTCTTGTTATGGCTTTGGTTTGCGGAACTGCTTCTGCAAAAGAATTTGACTGGTCCAAGTGCTGGTGCACTTTTGGCGGTGGAATTGAGCAGGGGGATGTACTTCTTTCTGTTGGAGTTGCTCCATTCAGTCTGCTGGGAATTCAGAGCGGTAACGGTTACACTTCGTGGGGCATTCCCTACAGCGAGGTAAACCTTGACTTTGCAACTTATGTAGGAAAGCTTCCCTTTACATTTGGAGGCTATGCAGGCTTCTATATGAATGGAGTTGACTATGCTGACCCAAATGCAACGGACTACTTTAACTTCAGTGTTTATACAGGTGCAGAAGCCCTCTACCATATTTCCCTTCCTCCTTCAGGACTTGATGTAATATGCAGGAGCAAGAGCTGGTGTTGTAATCCTTCTGGGAAACACAAGTGGCGTAGGATTTGACTGGGGCGTAGTTGCCTTGGGTGCTCGCTGGTTCTTTAGCAAGTCGTTTGGCGTAAACCTTGAAATCGGTTACCCCAACTGGGTAAAAGCTGGCGTTACATTTAAGTTCTAACATTCTAAGAACACACATCCATGTGCTTGTTGTGTTGAAGGAGTTTTGTTGTGATAAAGGAGTCTTGTTGTGATAGATAAGTGGGAAATAGTAATCGGATGCGAAATTCATACTCAGCTTTTGACAAAGACAAAGGCTTTCTGTGCCTGCGAAAACAGGTATGGCGGAATGCCCAACACGCGCGTGTGCCCGGTATGTCTTGGTCTTCCCGGAGCAATGCCCCGTATTTCAAAAGGTTATGTTGAATTGGGTGCAGTTGCAGGACAGGCGCTTAATTGTCACATTGCCCGTTTTACAAAGTTTGACCGTAAGCACTATTTCTATCCCGACCTTACAAAGGGGTATCAGATTACACAGTACGACATTCCTTTGTGCGACAACGGATATGTTGATCTTCCCATGTCAAAATATCCGAAAGAACAACAAGCAGGACAGGCAAAGTGCCGCACTAAAAACTTCATAGGTGAAGACTGCATTAGTGCAGACGGAAAGTATCGCCGTGTTCGTGTTGAACGAATCCACCTTGAAGAAGACGTTGGTAAGTCACTCCACTTGCCAGGAAGCCATTCCTACATCGATTACAATCGTTCTGGAACTCCCCTTATAGAAATTGTTACCAAGCCAGACATGACAAGTCCGGAAGAAGCAGCCCTCTTTATGGAAACCGTTCAGGAAATCTTGCGCTATGTAAAAGTAACTAACGGTAACCTTGAAGAAGGAAATATGCGCTGTGACGCAAACATAAACCTCAATGTCTGGGAAGACGGAAAACTCTATCACACTCCCATCAGCGAAATTAAAAACCTTAACAGCTTTAAAGCAATTCGTGAAGCATGTACTTACGAAGCTCAGCGTCAGTTAAAAGAATTCCAAGAAGACAGACAAGAATTCAATCCTGGTTTTAAAGTAACTATGGGTTGGGATGAAGAAAAAGGTCAGACTGTTGTTCAGCGTACAAAGAACTCTTTTGTAGATTATCGCTTTGTTGTTGAGCCTGACATTAAACCTTTTAGCGTAAGTGAAGAACTTATTTCTCGTGCCTTGAATAAAGTAGGTGAACTTCCCGAAGCAAAACGCACTCGTCTTAAGAAGGAGTACGGACTTTCAGACTTTGATGTAGAAACACTTACTTCAACGCGCGAACTTTCGCTCTGGTTTGAAGAAGCCGCAAAGGGCAGTAAAAATGTAAAAAAGGTTGCCAACTGGATTCTTGCCGAACTGTTGGCAGTTCTTAACGAAAAGAACGAAACCATAAACGATGTGTCTATTACACCTCAGCACATAAGCGCTCTAGTAAACGCAATCGATGAAGGAAAAATCAGCGGTGCTCAGGGTAAGGTTGTCTTTGCAAAAATGCTCGAAACCAACAAGATGCCTGATGTTATCATTAAAGAAGAAGGCATGGAAGTAGTAAGCGACACAGGTGCAATCGATGCCATTGTAGACAAAGTTATTGCCGCTAACCCAAAAGCAGTAGAAGATTTCAAAGGCGGAAAGACAAATGTTGTTGGTTGGCTTACCGGTCAAGTTATGAAGGAAAGCAAAGGAAAAGCTAACCCCAAAATGGCAAGCGAACTGGTAAGCAAAAAACTGGGCGCACTGTAATTGCGGTTCTTGCCTGTTTTGTAGGAGTATGCCCATGGGTGAACTTTCTTTTCTTAGTCAGGAACTGTACGAACGCTATGGTGCGGTAAAGCGTGCCAGAGGACCTTTTTTGTATACTGCAAAAGGCGTGCGTCTTACAGACCTGTACCAGGAAGACGGAAAGGCAATTTTAGGCTGGGGTGCAGGTTCTTCACTTACTATGCTAAAAAATGCACTTGCCCGTGGAGCAACAGGATCCTTTGTTACCGACTATTCCTATCGTCTTGAAAAATCAGTGGGTGCCCTTTTAGGTGATGAACGGATGATTTTTGTCTTTAACGATAAGGCAAAACTTCTTTCTCTTGCGCTTTCTCTTTTTCCTGAGGGAACTTCCTTTTACAAACCTTGGCTTCCTTCTTCTCCAGACTGGACTTCCATACCTGCCGTAGCTGTGATTCCGCCTTTCCCCACTGCCGAATCTTTTTTTATTCTTGCATTAAAGTCCAGTAAAGAAGTAGAGGTGGCTCTTTCTCTTTTGTCGCAAAAACAGAGTCTTGGAAACATCCTCATTTCTTCTGCTGTAGAGGCGGCCCTAACTAGAAGCATTTACGATCTTATAAAGGCACTTCAGGAGAGGGAAGAAAAGCACTGGTTTATTTACGACAGAATTTTAAGCAGATACTGGACAAGAAAAGGACCCTATCTTTATTCCACTGTAAAAAAAGAACATTATGCCGATTTTGTGTTGCACTGCCTTGACTGCCACATTGTAATAAATCCGCTCTGCAATCAGCCCAGTATTGTTCCCTTTGGCGCTGATGAAGGAGTTTTTTCCCTGCTTGCTAAAAAGCCTTTTAAAGGAGGAGAGTAATGGCTAGACCAGACTTTATTCTGTATATTGTAAAACTTTCTCTTGGAGCCCTTGCTTCTTTTTGTGCCATTCTTCTGTGGAGCAAAACTCACGACGGAGCGGTCATGACTCTTGTTTCTGGAGTTGTCATTGCTTATGCCGGAATCATTTACAGCATGTTGGTTGACATGGGCATTGTGGCTCAGAATCTGCTTCTTATTGCAGGCATTCCCTTTCTTACGCTGTTTTTTGCAGCCCTTCCTCCGCTTCTTATAGCTGTTGCATTTTTAATGATGATTTTCCGCTCGAAACGCTAGGGCATTTTTATTTCTACTTTTATTTTGTTTAGTTAAGTTTTACTTGAAGTTTTTGAAATCTGTGGTATAATTTAAACATCTAAATTAAATGAATCTGGTACTGCCATGTCTGGATTCAAAGGAGTTTTATATGGCAAAACAGCAAAGAACATGGGGAATCTTCATTATCCAGCTGGCACTTGCAATCTACTTTGTGGTTACTGCACTCTGCTTGTTCGGTATTGGAAGCTCTATCTCTTCTGAAGAAGTAAAGGCACTCACAAGCCTCTTTGGCAGCGCAGCTAAGGTAATCAACATTATCCTGGGCATTCTGCTTATTGTTTGTGGCTTCTGCTTCTGTATTAAGGCTATCGGAATCGACCTTGCTAAGTTTGATGATTTTATCAAATATACAACATTGGTTCTGTGGATTATCATTACTGTTGCAGCTCTTATTTTCTACCGCACAGACTTCTCTAGCGGCAACTGGCTGCACTGGTTCCTGTCTTTGGCAAAGAACGCACTTATCATTGGTGGTATTCTTACTATAAAGAACGGAAAATAAAAACGCATCCTTGCGTTTTTATTTTCGCGAGTTTTCGCATAGCGAAAACTCGCTTACCAAAGGGTAAGAATTTGACGCACCATCCTTGGTGCTTCACTTCTTACTCTTTTTTTTGCATAGCGAAAACTTGCTTACCAAAGGGTAAGAATTTGACGCACCATCCTTGGTGCTTCACTTCTTACTCTTTTTTT
>CALCRU010000024.1 GCA_937894335.1 uncultured Treponema sp.
GCGTTTGGAGTGGTTGTGTCAACCACTCCAATGCTATAGCATTGGAGAATTTTTTCAGGTGTGGAAAAAGCAACTTGACATACTCAATGTACTGTGCAAAAATACTCAGTATACTAAGTAAAAATACTCAATATACTGAGCAAAATACAGGAGGAACAATGATACGACCTCAGTTTGAAATTTTCGCCAAGCGCATGAATGAAAAACGCCGCTTCATACAGGTGCTCGCAGGAAGCCGGCAAGTTGGAAAAAGCACGATTATACGGCAGTTTTTTAAGAGCATCGACATCCCACACAGCTCCGAAAGCGCAGATGGCACCCAGATAACGACCTCGTGGATTGAGCAGTTATGGAACACAGCACGAACAAGGGTTCAATCATCAGGCGAATTCATCCTCTGCATTGACGAAGTACAGAAAATCCCAAACTGGAGCGAGACTGTAAAAAAACTGTGGGATGAAGACACTAGAAACGGAACGAACATAAAACTGGCACTATGTGGTTCGTCACGGCTGCTACTTGAAAAGGGCCTTACAGAATCTCTTGCAGGACGATTTGAGCTTATTCATGTTCCCCACTGGTCATTTAAGGAAATGCAGGAAGCCTTTGGAGTTTCGTTGGAGCAGTATATCTACTTTGGCGGTTACCCAGGCGCGGCGGACTTTACAAGTGATGAAGAGCGGTGGAAGTCGTACATTAGGGAATCAATTATAGAAGCAAGCGTTGCAAAAGACATTCTCATGCTCACCCAGATAACAAAACCCGCATTGCTCAGACAGCTGTTTGACATAGGAAGTTACTATTCCTCCCAGATACTCTCTTACAACAAAATGCTAGGGCAGCTAACCGATGCTGGAAACACGACAACACTGGCGCATTACCTTACACTGCTAAATCAGGCTGGACTTTTGTGCGGACTACAAAAGTATTCGGGGAGCCTGCTTCGTGAAAAGTCCTCCAGTCCAAAATTCCAAGTGTACAATAATGCATTGATGACAACTGTGTCAGGGACGACATTTGAAACATGCCGCAACACACCAGACATGTGGGGGCGCTTCGTAGAGTCTGCGGTGGGAGCACACCTAGTAAACGGAGAACGCACCGGCGGATACACAACATCCTACTGGCGAAACGCAAACGACGAGGTTGACTTCGTACTCTCACGCAAAGAAGCAGTTTGTGCAATCGAAGTAAAAAGCGGACGCCGAAAAACAAACCGAGGCATGGACTCGTTCAAGAAGCTCTACCCCAACGCCAAAATCTACGCCGTGAGTGCGCAGCCCGCATCTGCCACACTGGGACTGGAGGAATTCCTTGGACTGCGCCCAGAGGAGTTACTGTAAAAAAGCAGAGATGGGGATTTAATTTAAACACATAGTCTATTGCTGAGTCAATTTGCCTTATGGCAAGTATTCTGTATTTATATTTCGCAGGGAATTGAAGAGGCGTTCTTTTGCGCGGCGGTCACCTTCAGTTAGTGCCTGTAGTTTTGCCCGAGCATCTTTTCGTCCAGAGTTGTCTTGATACATGCAGGTGCAGGTTGTACTTATGTAGCCAGCTTCCTTTGCGTGGGCCTTTATTGTTTCTACATCGGCATAACAGAGGGGGCGTATTATTGCAATGGGATATTTCTTGTAGTTTATTCTGGGAGGCATTGTAAAAAGTTCACCCTTTTCAAGCATATTCATAAGAAGGGTTTCCAAAATGTCATCCAGATGATGCCCCAGTGCAATTTTCGTGTAGCCGTTCTTTAAGGCATAGTGAACAAGCTCATTCCGTCTTTGCAGGGAACACCAGTAGCAGCTCATCTTGTGTCCTTCCTTTATTCTATTCTGAACATCAACAAAATAATTCTGAACCTCGACATTCCATTCCGCAAGCTGCTCTCTAAGTCTGGGACTCATTGTGCAGGCTTCAAAATCTGTTTCTATATGAAGTGCCGTAAAAGAAAAGTCGCAGTTCTTTCGCCTTGCCCTGTTTGCAAAATATTCAATCAGTGCTGTAGAGTCCTTACCGCCAGAAGCACCAACTAAAATGCGGTCTCCTGGCTCTATCATGTGATAATCAAATACTGCTTTGTCTATTATGCTAAAGAGTGGTGGTTGAGGCATAACACAAGTATATTAAAAAGTAACTGTTCGTGGTGCAGAAGTAAAACTACTAAAGGTTGCTCTTGCATTAGTAAAATACAAAACTTCTGTGTTGTCATCATCTGCTGAATACATGCGTTGTAGTTCAGGATAATGAGCAAGCATATCAGCTTTTGCTTCTTTACGATCATCGCGCACTAATGTTCCGGCAAGACGAAGCCATGTTCCTTTTGAACCATCAAAACAAGACAATTCTACTTTAGGATTTTTTTGAATCTGCTTAGAAACATCTTTTGACTTTCCCGTCTGAATGTACAGTTTTCCTTCGAACATATTTATTGTTCCAAAAGGACGAACTCTTGGCTGATCATTTTCAACAGTTGCTAAATAGTAAGTTCCACATGCTTTAATAAAATCGTATACTTCGTTCATACTTGTACTCCTTAAAAAGAGTATACAACATTTTTAACAAAAAAAACACCCGCCAGTTCTCCAAGAAGAAGAAACCAGCGGGCATACTAAAACAGTAAGTTATAAACTAAACTTATGCTTTTTTAGCTTTCAACTGTTTGCTGAATGTCTTGATTCCTTCAATTACCAGAACAACAGCCAATACAGTCATTGCAGCAGCAAAAATCAGCTGGAACCAGTTGCCCCAGTGGAATGCACCTTCTGCTCCTCCTGCCATTGCAGTAATCTTTGTAATTACTGTGCGAACAAGCTGAGTAAGTGTTGCGGCAAGCATGAATACTGTAGGAATGTAGAACATTTTGTTGTTCTTTCCAACTTCACCAAGCCATGCTGCAACTGCCATAAGTGCAATGCCTGCAAGGAGCTGGTTTGCGGCACCAAAGAGTCCCCAAATCTGAGAAAGGCTCAATCCGCCAAGAACACAACCGATTACAACCATAACAACTGTGCCAAAGAGCGGGAATGCGAGAACCTTGCGTACACCAGAAGCATCCTTATAAGTCTTTTCATTTTCCCTAAGGAAGAGCTCTGAGAACATGAAGCGGCTAAGGCGTGTACCGGTATCAAGAGATGTAAGTGCAAATACAGAAACTGCAAGAGTAAGCAGGGTGTAGATTGTCTTGTATGCTGTTGTTTCGCTTACGCTGAACATCTTTGCAATACCTGTTGCAAATGCAACTGGCGGTGAACCTGCAAACTTTCCGTCAACGATAAACTGCTTTGAAACCATACCAACAGCAATCAAAGAAATAATTCCCAGTGCAGATTCAATAAGCATTGAACCGTAACCGATTGCCTTTGCATTCTTTTCGTTGTCAAGCTGCTTTGAAGTTGTACCTGTTGCAATCAGAGAGTGGAATCCTGAACATGCACCACAGGCAACAGTAATAAACAGAGCTGGGAACAGAGGTCCAATAGAAGTCTTCCATCCTGTGAATGCAGGAAGTTCAAATTCAACATTTCCTGTAATTGCAGACACAACAATACCAACAAGGGCAAGAGCCATCATTCCGTAAAGAAGGAAGCTTGAAAGGTAGTCGCGTGGCTGAAGAAGAATCCAAACAGGAAGAAGAGAAGCAACAGTAATGTAAACGCCGATGAAAATAATCCATGCAGTGCGGCTCATTGCAAAACCGTAGTTAAGTCCGAACCATACAGACAGAACGATTCCAGCAATACCGATGATTGTTGCAGGAAGTGTCTTAAGTCCGCATTTATTTGTAAGGATTCCGTAAATAACTGCAAGCACGATGAAGCAGAGTGAAACCATTGCGGTACTCTGGTTGCCTGTAGGATTCTTTACGATTCCGAATGTAGCATCTGCTGTAAAGAATGTTCCTGCTACAACATTTACGAAAGAAGCAATAACGAGGATAAGAACGAGAAGTGCAAATACAATGAACAGTTTCTTTGAAGTTTTGCCCATTGAATCTTTGATGATTTCTCCAACTGATTTTCCGTCGTGGCGTGCAGAAGCAAACAAAGAACCAAAGTCCTGAAGACCACCAAAGAAAATTCCGCCAAGAACGCACCACAGGAATACAGGAACCCAACCGAATACTGCAGCCTGAATTGGGCCGTTAATTGGACCAGCACCTGCAATAGATGAGAAGTGGTGTCCCATCAAAACGGCAGGCTTTGCCGGAACATAGTCTACACCGTCTGTCTTTTCCTGAGCAGGTGTCTTTCGCTTGGGGTCAATTCCCCACTGCTTTGCAAGCCAAGAGCCATAAGTTACATAGCCAATGAAAAGCAAAACAATCGCAGCAAGAATGATAAGTAATGCTGTCATTTTTTCCTCCATTTATTTATCTTAACTTACTAGCTTCTTTAAGTCAGAACCGCGCCGGTTGCACGCGACCTTACCCGTAGAAGTTTCGTAAGCTACTGCCCTAAACGCACTCCATCCGTACAAACTAAATTTATAGGATTTGTAATGCTTGAGTTTCTTAACCATTTTAAAAGCGTCTTCATCAATGTGTTCCGCAACAATTACAAGGGTAACGTCAGAATTGCGGTGGCCGTAATAGGGTTTTACCATTGCAAGCCCCTGTTCCCATGCGGCGGCATCGAGAGAGGAAAGAAGTTCCGCTGTAAGTGATTTTTCGTTTGCAAGAAAGACAAAATCGTTGGAATCAATGTCGGCAACTTTTGCAGACTTTACCAGAAAGTACTGTTCGTTGTGGGAACGGAATTCTGCACGGGCCGTAAAGGGAGCGTCTACATTTTCAGTCTGTACATTGTAGTACTTCTCAAACGAGTGCAAAACTTTTTCAAAAGCGCCATTGCTTTCCATAGTAACAAGTATAAAAAATTTCAAGAAAACTTTCAACCTGTAAAAACAAACCCTTGCCCAATATCCTTACTTGTTGTACAGTATTTATATGAATGTAAATAAAAAACTAATTGCAATATGCTCTGGGGCGGCTGCACTTGTTGCTGCAATAATTCTTATATTAGTTTTTGCCTTAAGGACAAAATCAAACGCAATAACCGTGGGCTTTTATTCCGTAAATGATTCCGAAAAATCTGCGGTAGAGGAATGCCTTAACATTTTAAACGACGGTCAGGAAAAGCCTTACAAAATAAATTACATTGAATACGACTCTTCCCTTGCGTTGGCCGAACAAATTTCACTTTCTGGAAGACACAGCCCAGACTTTGTATTTATGACTTCCGGTCTTGAGGCAGACAATCTTATTCAGTCCTTTCCAAAAAAAATTAAAGCCAAAAGTTTTTTTGACTCTTCAAGCATAAGCGCATACACTTCATCCTTAAGGGGAAAGTCAAAACGCAATGAGGCAGGAGACGGTCTTGTTCAACTTCCCCTTTTAAGCGATTTTATGGAAATAGACATTGACCGTTCTGTTCTTTCTGCAACAGGAACAGAAATTATTGCAAACTGGGATGACATTGAACGCTTTGCACGAAGGTCCAGACAGTTTATTTCGCCAGTAATAGTTTTTGCAGGACGGGATGACGCCACCCTCATAAACACTGTGGGAGCCTTAACTGAATCCCTTGCGTCTTCACGGCAACTTAACGAAGCTACACGAACACTGCTTGCCCTTGATGCAAATGCAAAAAACCTTGAGCAGCTTTATTACGATGCCATCAGTTCATTAAGCAACGATCCTTCCGCACCTCTCTATGCCGCAATGCAGGCTCTTGGTCGTTGGATATGTGTTGACCAAACTATGCCCAATGACGCACTTAACCTTACCCTTACAGATGTCTTTAACTACATGGATTTTAAAACGGCGGCAGTTGTACTAATGACTCTTTCTGAACACAGGAATGCGCCCTACGACGACATATCACGCTATTCTTCCATATATTACCCGTCAGAAGCAGCCCCAGAAATGAGGGTGTTTGCAAGCAGGACTGTTATTGCCGTTCCCCTTACCACACAGAAAAACAAGCTGAATTTTGTGCAGAATCTGAGCAGTTCAGAAATACAGAAAACTCTTGCAAGAAGTTCTGGACTTGCTCCTGCAGATGCTTCTTGCCAGCCGGCAGACAAACAGGCAGACGAAACTCGCTACTGGATAGCCGCAACAAACACTCCGGCTGTTCCCCTTGCAGATGCAGTTTGCCCCAGTCCCAAGGCAAAGGCAGCCCTAGCCAGCGCCATTCGCTCTTATGTAAAAGGTCTGGACTTCTAGGAGTCAAAAAACCGCGCTTCTAGTAACCAGCCCTTTCTTCAAACTCCTTAACTGGAAGAGGCTTTGAAAAATAGAATCCCTGAATAAGGTCGCAGTTTTGCTGGGCAAGGAAGTCCACCTGCTCACGGGTTTCTATTCCTTCGGCAACAATCTGCATGCCAAGTTTCTTTGCAAGAGAAATAGTGTCGCCAACAATCTGATTGGAACGCTCAAGATCGTCAACACTGCGGAAGAACTCTGCATCCAGTTTTATTATGTCCAAAGGAAGTTCCTTTAGAGAATTAAGAGAAGAGTATCCTGCACCAAAATCGTCCATGGAAATTCTAAATCCGTAGTTCTTTAATTTTTTTACAGTTTCCAAAAGAACTGCCTTGTCGTCAAAAAAGGCGCTTTCGGTAAGTTCCAGTTCTATAAATTCGTGGGGAACTCCGTAACGATTTACAACTCCGCAAATGTGTTCGGCAAGATTTTCTTCTGCAAAGTGGGCGCGAGAAACATTAACCGAAATAGGCACTAGTTTTTTTCCAGCCTTAAGCCACTCAGCCTGTAGACGGGAAACTTCATCCAACATGTAGTCGTCAAGTTTTAGAATGAATCCGTTTTTTTCAAACTGAGGAATAAATTTTCCGGGAGGAATAAATCCCAGTTCAGGGTGAATCCAACGCACAAGGGCTTCGGCAGCAGAAAGCACTTCTTCTTTTGTAGAATACTTTGGCTGAAGGTAAACAACAAACTCGCGGTTCTGAAGGGCGCGTTCCATGTCGTCTTCTATGCGCCTTTCCCACACCTGTGCATCCTTCATCTCATCGGCAAACCACACAATATCCTTCTGCAGGGCTACGGCTTTTGAAAGGGCAATGCCTGCATGGCTAAGAAGGGTTGCAGGATCCCTGTTTGTCATGTCAACAGCAACTGCACCGCATGTAAAAGTAAGATACTGCTTTTCCTTTATGCCCCGCAAATCATTCATAAGAGAACGAAGCTTTTCATCCAGAGCGTCACGGGAAGGACACAGCATGAGCAGTGCAAAGTCCGCATCTTCGGTATGGGCGCACACCTCTTTTTTTTGCAAACTGGAGCTTATAGCCTTGTCCAAATCCTCAAGAAGATTTTCGCCCTGCTTTACGCCGTAAGCCGTGCAAAAGTTGTGGTACTTGTTAAGACGCAGTTGCACCACAGCATAAGACCTTAGGGAGCGCTTTCGCATAAGAGTTTTTGAACGCTGCAAAAAATATGCCTTGTTGTTTCCACCAGTAACGGTATCTATTGCAATAAGATGATTTATTCTGTTCTGTTCCGCAATGACCGCAATTACCTTAAACACCGCAACAATCATGCAGACAAAAGTAACCGCAATAATCAGCATGCCAAGAAACATGAGCACCGTCATCTGGAAAGTGTTGATGGAACAAAGTTCCATAATGCAAATATTTATGTCGGGATTTTCGGTCTTGTAGTAAGAAACAAAATTTATGCGCATTGATTCTTTTCGTGCCCAGTCGGCAAGTTCTCGATCATTAAAAATTGCCGTAGAATTGAACATGGAAAGAAAGTTACCCAAACGGGGTTCAATGTCGCCAAAGGTATACTCTATAGAAGTGTCAAGGTCGTCCAGAACAGAAACCACTCCGTCTTTGTCAAATGCCATTTTGCTAACAGCATCCATTTTTTTTGTTGCCTTGTCAAAGTCAGCATCAGTTCCGCCAAAATTCTTTATTATGTTCCTGTTGGATGAATCAAGAAGGAAAATGCTCCCTACGGAATCAAACTGCTTTATACACTGTTCAATCTGCCGCTCAAATTCCGCAGACTCAACTTTTCCGTAAGTTTCGTTAAAGCACTGCACAACCTTACGGGCGTCTTCCATATTGTTAAGAAAAACAGTATTGATTGTTCCTATTGCGGCAACGGAAGACATGAATATGGTTCCACCAATAACCAGAATGCGCGTAATGATTATTCCTGCCACACGCTGCCAGACTGGAGCGTGCTGAAGTCTCTTTATCTTTTTTTCCTTTTTTTTGCTCATGATTTAATGATAAATCAGTTTGAATGAATTTGCAACTTAAAAAGATTTAAAAACAAAAAAGCCCTCCGTTACCGAAGGGCTTCCTGCATCAGATTCTGAACTTAGCGAAGAAGTGTCAGAACATTCTGTGATGTCTGGTTTGCCTGAGCAATCATTGCTGTTCCAGCCTGGCTCAGTACCTGGTTCTTTGTAAAGTCTACCATTTCGCTTGCCATGTTGGTGTCGCGGATTGTTGACTCTGCAGCCTGGAGGTTTTCTGCTCCAACATCCAAACCTACGATTGTCTTTTCAAGGCGGTTCTGGTATGCACCAAGGTCTGCACGCTGCTTGTTAATCTTCTTGATAGCCTCGTCCAAAGTTCCGATTGCGCGGTTAGCTTCGTCAGGTGTCTCAAGAGTCATAATCTCTTCAGTACCAATGTTGCGGAGTCCAAGAGCAGTTGCGCTCATTGTTCCAATGTAAACCTGTGTTCTCTGGTCCATGTTTGCACCAATGTGGAGCCACATAGAACCTGTAACATTGTTTTCACCTGTTGGGCGTGCAAAGCGTCCTGTAAGCATGTTCATACCGTTGAACTGAGCGGCAGAAGCAATGCGGTCAACTTCGGCAATCAGTGAAGAAACTTCAACCTGAATCTGCATGCGGTCCTCATCAGTGTAGATACCGTTGCTTGACTGAACAGCAAGCTCGCGGATACGCTGAATGATATCCTCTGTTTCCTGAAGGTAGCCTTCAGTTGTCTGAATGAAGCTGATGCCGTTTGCAGCATTGCGTGAAGCCTGATTCAAACCGCGAATCTGGCTGCGCATTTTTTCTGAAACAGCAAGACCAGAAGCGTCATCACCTGCGCGGTTAATTTTTTCGCCAGATGAAAGCTTTTCCATGTTCTTCTTGTTGTCAAGCTCTGTGAGCCCAGTTGCACGCTGTGCAAACATCGCACTCATGTTGTGATTGATAACCATAGTCGTATCTCCTCTAATCAAGTCTTTGAGTTACAGGCAAACACGGTTTGATGTTTGCTGTCCCCGGGTTTTATCCACCCTACAATTCTATTGTCGGAGATTGGATTTTTGACTTTAGCATTTTTTTAATTTTTTTTAGAATTTTTTTTATTTTTGGGGGAATTTTCTTAAAAACATATCTATCTCTTTGTATTATATAGAAATACCCCCCCCCGTACACTTGACATATATGCCAACATAATGTATGCTTGAATTAATATAAAAGTTTCATAAGGAGGAATTTATGAAAAAACACTGGCATTTATTGCCGCAGGTACCCTTGCAGCTACTGCTGCCTTTGCAAATGTGGAGCTTGACCTTAACTATCAGGCAATAATTGCAGACAATTACTTTATGACAAACGAGATGACCTTGGACAGCGCCCAGAACCTTACAACACAGCCTCTTGACCGCAGCCTGTCCTACATTCTTACAGCCCCACTTGGAGCAGACCTTAATGTAAACATCTTCTTTGGAAAGTCTCCCCGCAAGTTCGAGGCAGGACTTCACTTTGGACTGGGATTTGCAGTTCCCACAGAAGTGACGGTAAACGATGACGGTACAGAAACCAAACTTGTAGAGACTTTAAAAGAAAATGACCCTAAAGGCCTTGTGCAGGCAGGTGGATTTGGTGCTTCGTTTGAAATCGGACCTGTCTTCCGCTTTTCGTTAAATCAGACCCATCAGTTTTCCATAACACCTTCCCTCTTCTTTAGGTTTGACGCCCTTGCTGTCCGTAATTCCGTTGACGAAATGGCTTCTTTTGGAGACTTTGCAATGGGAATTGATTTGGACGCAGGATACAAGTTGTGGCTGGTAAACAAGAGTGGCTTCCACTTTGGACTTAACACAGGCGTAGGTCTGGAAATTCCAACATTTGCAACTGGCTTGTACGAGGATACAAACGGTCCATTTTTAACAAGCGGTTCTGAATTTGGATTTAAAGTCTATTTGGGCGTATGCTTTAACTTTGGCGACCGCGGTGTAGACAGATAGTCCTTTCCCAGTCTGCAAACTTAAGCGCTCCTTTTTTAAGGGGCGCTCTTTTATTTTAAGGCTTTTCGTTCCTTATACATTCGGTGCATCCCGTAACAATTACATGCTTTTTTCCGTCTGTCTTGTTAAAGAGGCGGGCGGTTAGGTGACCAGACAGAGGAACTTCCTTATGGCAGACAGGGCATATTCTTTTTGCGCCAGGCTCCACCTTTGGAAAGCAGTGGGGGCATCCGTTAATTGTACACAGCTGGTCAGCTACAGTCATGGGGCGGTACACTTTGGTAACAAGATTTTCACCCTTTAAAAGCGGAGTATTGCAAAGGGGGCAGTTTACTAAAAGGCCCAGAGCGGCGGCATCTGCACGGGAAGGCTGCTTTTTGCTGGCGGAAGAAGAGCCTTTAAGCCTGTGCAAAATCCAAGCCAGCAGCATTATAATAATCAGCACTATGGCAAACATTACCACATAGACAAGTTTTTCCTTCATATTTATATGATAATCCCTTTCACATAAATCCGCAAGTTTTTCTTTTTTTTCAATTACCCAGATTATTGCAAACAAAGAACAGCGAACCAAAATTTTAAATTTTCCCTCTTGACAATACCCCCCCCCATGTTAGTATAGCCTCGCCGTAAGTACGGCAAGGAGATTTTTTATGAAAAAATTTATTGCTTTGGTATGTGCCGCTGTAGTTGGCGTAAGTGCTTTTGCACTTGATGTAACTGCTGGCGCAAGAGGAACTTTTGCTTGGGGTCTTGGAACAACTCTTCCTGCTGAGGATGCAGAACAAATGAAGACCTTAAAAGAAGCTACAACTTCTGCTGGCGGAACTTGGAGCGAAGGCGGAAACCTTGGCGGAGGTTTTGGTGTTTACGCAAACCTTGGTCTTATAAACCTTGGAAACCTTACGCTTGGACTTCAGCCAGAATTTAGCATGATTTTTAACAACGGCTACACAGTAGACTATGCTTTAGGAGGAACAAGTCAAAGTGTTGTTTATACTGATAACAGCATAGACATTCCTGTTCTTGTAACACTTAGCCTTCCTGTAACCAACACATTTGCAATGAGATTTGGTGTAGGTCCATACCTTTCCATTCCCCTTGGTCTTGATCTAATTACGACTTCAGGTGGAACAGAAACAAGAGCGACAGACACAGACGGACTCACAATAGAATCTAGCCTTAACTTTGGTCTTGCCTTTGATGTAAACTTTACAAACAAACTTGGCATTGGTTCTCTTGTAGCAAATGTTCGCTATATGCTGGACTTTACACCAACAAAAGCAACCATAAAATACAATGGCACAGTTGTATCTGATAATGAAGACTTGCTTACCCGACGCGCACTTACTGTTGGCATAGGTTACGAAATCAAATTCTAAGAATTGTTAGGGGCTGCCTTAGGGTGGCCCTTTTTTGTAGACCCTAAACATATTCTGCGCTATACTAAGCGGCATGAAGACCATAGACGGAAACAACTTAACAATAGAAGATGTATGTAGTGTCGCACTTGAAGGCGAGGAAGTTTCTTTGCCTAAGGACAGAAAATTTTGGGCAACACTTGAAGAAAGCAGAAAGTTTCTGGAAGACTACATTGCAACAGGCGTTCCCACTTACGGAGTTACCACAGACTTTGGCGACAGTTGCCACAATCAGATAAGCGTAGACAAAGCAGGCGAACTGCAGCGCACAATCTGCAAGTATCACGGAATAGGTTTGGGTCCATCCTTTAGCCGCGAAGTGGGAAGGGCTGTGCTTCTTGCAAGGCTTAACGGAAACATTAAGGGCGGATACAGTGCCATTCGCCCAGAGTTAGCCCGCATGATGCTTACTCTTTTAAACAAAGACATTATTCCAGTAATTCCCCAGTTGGGTTCGGTAGGCGCAAGCGGAGACCTTACTCCCCTTTCCTATGTTGCCGCAGTAATTATGGGAGAACGACGGGTATACTACAAGGGAAGCATTGTTCCAACGGCAGAAGCGTTTAAAAAGGAAAACATATGTCCCCTACCCATAGAAGCAAAAGAAGGCCTTGCCCTCATGAACGGAACTTCGGTAATGACGGCAGTGGCATCTCTTGCATGGAAAAAAGCAGAACGCCTTGCAAACATTTCTGACTTTTTAACGGCGGTTACATCAGAAATAACTCGGGGAAAAGACACTCCCTTTGTTGCTAGAGTAAGCGAAATAAAAAATCACAAGGGACAGTGCCAAAGTGCGGCATATGTCTACAACATCATAAAGGATTCAAAGCGGGTCTGGAAGTACGAAGACTTTTTGCAGAACCAAATAAAAAAGCTAGACGGAAAAACATTTGTTGCCCAAGAAAATAAAATTCAAGACAGATATTCAATCCGATGCGCTCCCCAGATTACAGGAGTTTACCGCGACACCTTAAACTTTGCACGAAACCTAATTACAGAAGAATTAAATTCTGCAAACGACAATCCTCTTGTAGATATTGAGGCTGGACGACTTTACAACACAGGCAATTTCTACGGCGGACACATCTGCGCTTCCTGCGACTACATGCGTACGGCTCTTGCAAACATTGCAGACCTTAGCGACAAGCAGGCAGAAGTAATCATTGACGGAAAATTTAACGGGCTTACCGAAAACCTTATTCCTGTCACACCGCCAGACCATCCCCGTGCAGGCTTACGGCTTGGATTTAAGGCGGCACAAATTACAATCAGTGCAATCCGCGGAGAAGTTGCAAGCTACTGCTACCCCATCAGTATTACCAGCGCACCTACAGAAGCATTAAATCAGGACAAGGTTAGCATGGGAACAATTTCGGCACGCAAGTGGGACGAGCAGATTGGACTTGTCTTCCTCCAGTTTGCAGTGCATCTTTTGGCGGCAATGCAGGCAGTTGATCTGGCAGGACTAAATGACTTTGCACCATTCACACAAAAGGTTCATGAAGAAGTAAGAAAGCTAAGCGACTTTGTAGAAGACGACAGGGAATTGGACAAGGATGCAGAAAGAGTTGCCGCATGGCTTAAGGTAACGCCCCTCTTTGCCTCCTAACAGAAAGGTTAGCAAAAAATGCATCGTTCAGTCTGTGTTAAGGTTTTAGTATAGCAGTGAATAAGACATTTGCAAGGCGATTGACTAAAATCCCTAACTTTATCATAATGTCTTCACACTTAACTTTACTATTATAAGGAGCATACCATGAAAAAATCACTGGCTCTTATTGCTGTTCTGGCAGCAGGAATTACACTGGCAAGCGCAGCCCCTGTACTTTCTCTTCACGGTTCTGTTGGCGAAGGTTGGGGAACAACATTTGCAAACGAAACAGCAAACAACTATGTAAAGCCCTTTGGCAACAATCTGGACTTTAACTTTGGCGTTGGACTTAACTTTTCCATTGGCGGGTACTTTGGAATTCAGCCTGAAGTAAATGTTGCAATCAACAATGCAGGTTATCAGACAAGCGACAGCAACGCTTATCCTAATGTTGTTTCCAACTATGTTTCTATTGACATTCCCCTTCTTCTTACAATCCGCTACAACAAGTTTAACTTCCTTGTTGGTCCCTATGTTTCTTTCCCCCTTGGAGAAATGAAAACAACTTACAACCTTTCTGACTCATCAGTAACCGAGGGAACTTCAGCAATTTCAAACGCTCCCTTTACAGTATGGGGTCTTACAGTTGGCGGTGGATACGAAGAGCGTCTTGGAATTGGTCGCCTTGTGTTTGGCGTACGCTACTCCCTTGACTTTACACCAATCAAGACTACTACAACAGTAGGTCCAATCAATGTAACAGGTGAATACTTCACACGCCGCGCACTCTACATCGACATCAGCTACAAGTTTGCCCTTGATTTCTAATCAGGCCGCATTCTAATGCTACAAGGGCTACCCTCTTTTGGGTAGTCTTTTTTTTATTTTGCACCCCTCGTCATAGTTCAGTTTTTATGATATAATTTTTCTTATGAATGTTGTTGTAATCGGTTCAGGCGGACGAGAACACGCCATAGCATGGAAGCTTTCACAAAGCCCCTCAGTTTCTAAAGTAGTTTGTATTCCCGGTAACGGCGGAACTGCAATGGAAGATAAATGCGTAAACATTTCTTTGGGTTCTGACTCTTATGTAGACATTGCAAAACGGGAAGGATGCACGCTTGCTGTAATAGGTCCAGAAGATCCTCTTGCAGACGGACTTGCAGACCAGTTCTGGGAAGCCGGAATTCCTACAGTTGGCCCTAAGCGTAAAAGCGCACAACTTGAAGCAAGCAAGGACCACGCAAAGCAGTTCATGCAAAAATACGGAGTTGCGTGTGCAGAAAGCAGAACATTTACCGACACTTACGAAGCGATTGACTATGTTCAGAAAAAGGGCGCACCCATAGTCGTAAAGGCCGACGGACTTGCAGCCGGTAAGGGTGTCGTAGTTGCACAAACTTTGGAAGAAGCACAGGAAGCAATTCTTGACTTAATGGAAAACAAGCGCGTAGGTTCTGCCGGAACTACGGTCGTAATTGAAGATTATCTTCGCGGCGTAGAAGTTTCTGTTCTTGCGGCCGTTAGCGTGGAACCAGGCAAGAAGGAAAGCGCATGCATAGTTCCATTCAAATGTGCTAGAGACCACAAGCGTCTGGGAGAAAAGGCAACCGGTCCAAACACAGGCGGAATGGGTGCAATCTGTCCAGTAGAAGATTTTACCGCAGACATAGAAGCGCAGTTTAAAAAGACAATTCTTGAACCTACCCTGAACGGCTTTATAAAGGAAGGCTACGACTACAGGGGATTCATTTTCTTTGGTCTTATGCTTACAAAAGACGGACCCAAATGTCTTGAATACAATGTGCGCTTAGGCGACCCCGAAACACAGGCTGTGCTTCCTCTTATGCAGAGCGACTTTGCGGAACTTTGCACTGCCATTACAAACGGCAGCCTTAAAGACTTTAAGCTGGAATGGAAAAACGAATTTGCAGTTTCTCCTGTAGCAGTAAGTGGCGGTTACCCAAGAGAATACCAGAAAGGCTACAACATTTCTGTAGGTGTTGACGCAATAAAGGCAGCCGGTGCAAAACTCTTCATTGCGGGAGCCATTACAGACAGAAGGGCAACTCACCCTACAGAACAGATTGCAACTCTTGTTACTAGCGGAGGACGGGTTCTTGCATGCACAGCCACAGCCCCCACTTTCCAGGAAGCATGGGACAACGCTTACAAGGCCATGCACGCAATCCGCTTCCAGAGCATGTACTACCGCAAAGACATAGGCTTACCCGGAGCAGCCGAGTCTACATGATTTAGCAGAACTGAATCAACTTAGTCAGTTTTTAATTACATACGGCGGGTCTAGGCCCGCCTTTTCTATTTGCCAGTAAAAAAATAAATAATGATATAACTACACCTATGGAATCTAGACAAAAAATTCTAAGAAGAATCCATATTCTTTCTGTGCGTGACAACGGAGGGAACAAGCGTACGCTTAGTTTTGCCAATAAAGGATTTTGATTGATGACCACAACATGCTTCGTGAAAGTCTTGTTCTTGCCCTAAAAAAAGAATTCGCCTTAGAAATCACCTTTTCGAGCAATAGGTCTTACAATTTCCGCGAAGCAAAGACCGCCATAGCCCACTCACACATTTTATCTTCGCTGATTTTTCCGGCATCATAATCTTTTTGAATTTCATGCAGTTTCTTTTTCATTCTGCGTTTAGTGTTACCAAGTAGACGGCTCTCCCTTGGCTTCAATTCGCCGCATTCGCTCCTCATTTCCGCCTACCCCCTCTGCGGGCTCAAACGCCGCCCACAACGCCTGCTTGCTTGGGATTTCATAAGAATCAATTACAGAAAACAAAAGTTCAAGGCATCGCCTGTCTTTTATAATCCTGCACAAAAGACTTTTCAAAACCGTGTGGTCAATGGAATCAAAATATTTTCTCACATCAAGCTTCAAAAAATATGCTGAATGTCCGGCACACTTAAAGGCATATCTAGCCGCGGCGTGAGTCCCCTTGCCTTTACGGCAGGCGTAAGTGTGATAGATAAACTGACGCTCAAAAACAGGCTCCAAAACATTTATTATGGCGTGGTGAAGAATCTCAATTTGCGGCTATAAAGAATGACTGAAATTGCGACATATTTTATAACTCATCAACTAGAACAACATTAACTTCTGAAACTTGCTTTAAGCGGGTGTCGTTCGTAAGAAAAATATCGCATTTTGCATACAGACTGGTTGCAAGATGAATTGAGTCCATGCCTTTCACTCCAGGATATTTTGCCCTTATCTTTGCCGCTTTATGCGTAATAGCTCTATTCGATTCTAAAATTTGAAATTCAAAATCATTTAGGAAAATTTCGTAAGAATTTATTTTTTCATAATCATTTTGCCTGTAAGGAAACACAAGATATTCTGCATCTGTAATTGCCGAAGTGCAGTATGAATCACTTTCATTCTGATGCTCTAAGATAAAGTTAGCCACTTTATCTGAAAAAGGTTTTTCGTCATCAAGAAAATAGATGAGAGGTGTCGTATCAAAATAAATTTTAGCCATCAGTCTTCCCTTAGGCTTCTTACATAGTCCACAGTAGAAAGACCATCTGGAACAGAACGCCCGCCCTTCATATATGTCTTAATCTGCGGCAGCGTTTTTCTATTCTTTGGAGAAACATATTCATCAAGTAAGGTGATTATTACCTTTTGATTTTGTCTGACAGGTACTTCTTCTGTTACAACATAAGTAGAGCCATCATAATAGGCAGAAACACTAGTCATGTACAAACCTCCGTTCACTGTCATTATAGCACAGTTTTCTGGAAAAGTGAATTTTATTTCCAAAAATAGTCCCTGTTCAGCGTTCGCGTTTTTAAACTACCAGCAAAACAGAAACCATCCCGCACTTGTCACATCTGTCATTACCCGGTTTGACCGGGCAATCCCCCTTACACTGCTATCACTAGGGTGTTACTGCGCGGATTCGCTCTTCCGCGTAAGCGGAAGAAGTGAATAATTTCCTTACAGAACTAGCCAACGCTAGTTGGCGTTACGCACAACACGGAAACCAAGGTATTTGAGACGGTAGTACGGTTCGCTGTAGTGCCAGTTAGACACGGTGCAGTAGTACGCAATGCCGTCCCAACAACCGCCGCGCTTGACGCGGTAAAAGCCAGAAGCCGGGCCGGCGGCATCGGTAGAAGATGAATTGCTTTGATGCCACCAGTCCCAGCACCATTCATATACGTTTCCGCTCATGTCGTAAAGTCCGTAGCCGTTCGCGGCCTTTGTCTTTACATCCCTGGGGCCATTAACATTTGTGTTGCTTTTATACCATGCCACATCATCTACAGTGTCACTTCCTGCGTAGGTGAAGTTTTGGCCGCCTCGGGCAAGCCATTCCCATTCCGCTTCCGTCGGCAGGCGATAGCCGTTGGCAGTAAAGTCGCAGGTAGCGGCATTCCATGTAGAGTTGTTTGAAGTCGGAATGGCTGAATATGCAAGGTTCTCCCAGTCACTTATTCCGCTGACAGCATAAGCAGGAGTAAGACCTTCTTTTACGGAAAGCTTGTTGCAGTAGGCGATTGCCGCATACCAGTTCACACAGTTCACAGGGTTGTTCAGCACGGCCTCTCCCGTAAGCTTGTTTCCGTCCTTGTCATGGGCATCTGCCGTGCTCGGGTCTGTTCCCATGAGAGCCTTGTACTCGCCTCTTGTTACTTCATGGTCGCATACATACAAATCAGGTATGGTCAGGCTTCTTCCGCTTACGAACACTTTTGATGAAGGCGTCCAGGTCTCGTCTCCTTTTATCGTGGTGCCTGCAACTTTTACAAAGCCTTCGGGGATGAATAATGTCACTGTATAATTTGTCTCCTTTTCCTTTGTAACTGTAAGCTCGTCTATGAGGTTCGAGCAAGAAGCAAAAAGGAAAGTCAGCATCAATGAAAAAAATAATATCTTTCGTTTCATAAAATCCTCCTGATACGCTGTCTATTTCTTGATAAGGAATTCAATTCTGCGGTTCTTCCACCAGTTGGCCTGGTCATTACGGTCCGCAAGGGGGTCAACTCCGCCCTTTCCCTCGGCGGTGAGTGTGCTACGGCTGATTCCTCTTTTTACAAGCTCCTCCACGATGAATTCCGCACGTGCCTGACTTAAGGGAATGAGCTCCTCTGTATTCTCCTTCTCGGTGCCGCTCACATTGTTTGCGTAGCCCTGCACGAAGACATTCGCACCGGGATGCTCCTTTATCTGCTGGGTAACATCGTCAAGGGTCTCCCTGTTGGATGCGAGAATTTCGGAAGAGAGTCCGTCGAAGGTGGAGCCGTCGCCTGCAAACTGCATGGAGCTTACGACCATCTTCCACTCGTGCTCGGGGACGATTACCTGCAGAAGGATGCCTGTCTTTACTTCAGCCGAAGCCTCCACTGTTTTCACTCCGCTTCTTTTCCTGTCCTCACGGCCAAGGTTTACAGTAAGTCTTGCCCCGTAGGTGTTCTTTGAGAAGACCGCCTCGCCCTTGTCGGAGAGTCCGTCCCACTCAATGCTTTCAGGGAGTTTTCCCTTTCCCTTTATGGTGCGGAAGGGGTTTCCCTGGGGGTCTGTGATTGAGAGTGTCCAGCCGTCGGTTTTGCCGTCTGCGTTCTGGAGAGCGGGATGGAAGGTTACGCTGTCGTTCATGCCGTCGCCGTCAGGGGTGAGCCTGTCGCCTGTGACGGTAAGGCTTGCAAGGGGAAGAGGTAAGACCTCTGACTCCGCCTCAGCAGCAGGACTCTCCACCACAGGCGGCTTTTCTTCTTCTGTCGCCTGTACTTTTGTCTTTCTGTCAAAATGCCATACCGCACCCAAACGGAAGCCCAGGTAGTTCACGCTCTTGCTTTCCTTTTCAGGGCTGAATGTGTAGGTCGGAGCAAACTCGAACTCAAGGTTCTTTAGGGAGTCAACCGGTGCGATATAGCGTAAGCCCAGTGCAAGGGAAAGGGAGCTGTCGATGAACCGGCCGTCCACGGTGGAGCCGTTCTGACCCTTTGCGTGGTGAAGGATGAGACCGTAGGAAAGCTCCGGCTGGAAGGCGAATGTCTGGCCTGCGAGTAGGAAGGGAAGCCTCATCCATGCGCCCAGGGAGAAATTCAGCTGGTCGTCGCTTTTTAGCGTGCCGTCAGCTTTTGGGAATACATGGGCAAATTCTGCACTGCCGCTTATACCCCAATCAATGTTTTTAGGCAGGAAAACCGGAAGAGTGTACTCTGCGTCCAGTCCCGCACCGATATTGGCGGTGGCGAAGTCAGCCCAGTCGCCCAATGCATACTGGTTAAGGAAATGTGCACCTACGGCAAAGCCCGTATAGCGTGGCACTTCATCACTAAAGAGCTCTAAAGCGGGTGTTTTCTGCTCCGTGCCCTCTGACTCCTGTGCAAACGCCGCCGCAATCATAAGCGGTGTAAGCAGGATTAGGCTTAACTTCTTCATAGAAAAATTCCTTGTGTGTTTAAAATATGAAAAGCCCGTGTGCAGGGCATAAGTTGACCTGCATCATGGGCAGTTTTCCAGAGCGAGAAAATTGTAATGTTTGATTTTGCACCATTCCTAACCTGGCACGAAGTGTCACCCCGAACTTGACCGCCTAGATTGTCGCGGTCACTTTGTTTCGGAATCTCTTTAAAATGCGTGTAGCCCGAAATTTTGTTTCGGGCAGAATTATAGCGATGCGATGCGATGCGATGCGATGCGATGCGATGCGAATTTTGGCACGAGAGTTATTTTTGTGTCAAGCCCTAGTGGGCTTGTGGCGTAAGAGAAAATCGATTTTTTTCTGCGTGAATTACAGCACATATCAGATATTATAACACAGAAATTTGACTTTCGGGAAAAATCAGTGGGAAATTTTGAAAAAAATTAGGAAAGTGGAAAAAGTCTAATATAATTTTCTTAAATGAAATCAAAGCGTTTTTCAAGTGTTTTTATTCTTCCCAGTTTTCATGTGCAATCAAAAGAAACTGTTCTGGGGTTATTGCTGGAACTGCACAATTCTTAAAATCGTCAGTGTCGCGGGTTATTATGTAATCGACATCGGCGGAAAGAGCCGAACCGTGCTGCATGGAATCTTCCAAGTCATTAAAATTACCGTCGTTTATGGCAGAAACAAGCTGTGCTTTTGTAAGCCCTGCGACATCGAAAACATAAAGAAATTTATTAAGTGTATTCCTACATTCTTCAACAGAAAAATTCTCTATTTCATGAAGTATATAGAACATATTTGAAAAAGAGTGAAGAGCCATATAGCCGTCTACAAAAGACTGACAACATTGTAAAACTCTCTTTGAGTTTTCTAAATGCGGTTCTCTAAGTAAAATAACATCAAGAAGAATATTGGTATCAACTAAGACTCTCATATTTTTTCATCACCGCCTTTGCAACTTCCTTTTCTCCATTTAAACTTATTTGATGTTTAGCTGGTCGAGCCATCGCAAAAAGTTCATCCAAGGCCTTTCTTGCCAATTCGCGCTCTTCGGGAGTCTTTGAATTCTGCATAGGTCGCTTAGCTTTTGGAAGAGCTTCGATGTATGTTATGACATTCAATGTTTGCTCATCGTCCAAAAGGTCAATGCTCCGTATTGCCCTCTGCCTTAATGCTACTGCTGGCATAGTTTTACCTCCGTTTATGAAGTTAATCATATTATACCATGATTTTTGAAATTTTGTGAATTATTTAGAAATAGAAGCGTTAGGGATAGTAGCGGCGGCGTTAGCCGTTGCGGAACGTAGGGAACGGCACTGCGTAGCAGGGCAAAAACAGTCCAGTGGACTGTTTTTAGTG
>CALCRU010000025.1 GCA_937894335.1 uncultured Treponema sp.
GGACAGATGAAAATCCAGCGATGCTGGTTTCATAAGACAGCGAATATTCTGGACAAAATGCCAAAGTCAGTTCAGAAAAAGGCGACGGAAATGATTCGGGACATGCACATGGCTGACACCAGAGAAAATGCGCTGAAAGCCTATGACAAGTTCATCGAAACTTTCGGTGCAAAATATGAAAAGGCGGTGGAAAATCTGAAGAAGGACAAGGATGATTTGTTCCGGTTCTACGATTATCCCGCCGAACACTGGACTCATATAAGGACTTCAAATCCGATTGAGTCTACCTTCGCAACAGTCCGTTTGAGACACAACTCGACGAAAGGGAACGGAACTGCAAAGGCAACTGAAGCTATGGCTTTTAAACTCTGCCAGCAGGCAGAAAAAGGCTGGCGGCGATTGAAGGGCTTTGAAAAGCTTGAACTTGTCGTCAAAGATATAAAATTTGAAAATGGTGAGTTGAAGGAAGCCGCTTAAAACTTATGCCGGTTCAAACTTCAATCCACAACATTTGACAATTTCTCGAAGATGACTTGTCAAAGATTTTTGAAAGTTTTTCTCAGGTGGATTCTATGCGAAACCGCAATGTTGAAGGTACGGGGCTTGGTCTTGCCATTGCATTAAAACTTCTTTCTTCTCAGGGTGTCACTCCTTCTGCTCTTGTTTCTGTCCAGTGCGCACGAATAAGGGAAGCAGTAAAAAATCTTGACATGGATGCTCTGGAAGATGCCTGCCGCATTTTGCAAAGTTACAGCTACACTTCTGTAAAAAAAGATGCACTTGACCGTCTTACTGTGGCAGTCCGTAACTTTGACATGGACGCATGTGCTTCTCTTGCGCAGAAACTTGATCCTGCGTTATAATGCCTTACCCTTACAGTAAAATTCGGAGGAAGTGAATGAAGAGACTGTGCGTTTTTTTATCAGTGGTTTTTCTTGCCCTTAATCTGTGGGCATCTCCTGCAGCAGTTAATTTTGACAGCCTGCCAGATGACGAAGAATTTAATTCCCTTCTGCTTGACTTTGGCAACGCCTACCAGTCAATCCGATACAGCAACATTCAGTATAAGGACGAAAAGAAAAGTCAGCTTGAAGCGGCAAAGGCTTTGTACGAAAAACTTAATGCACAGAAAACGCCCTCTTACGATGAAGAAGTTTTAAAGCTCCTTGTCATGCGATGTCTTTACAACTATGACGAAGTTACCGCTTCTCAGGTTGAGTCCGCCTTTGCAAAAATAAACAAAAAGTATCCCAAAAATGCAGAACATCACTGGGTCTACGGAAACTATCTTGTTTCGACAGGAAGAAGTTCTGAAGGAAAAGCCCAACTTGAGTCCTACATGAAGATGAAGGATTATCAGATTAGTCATTTCTTTTTGGAAGACTATGCATATTCTCAGTTTATGTGCGGAATGCCTTTGAACGCCTATTACACTCTTACCAACGGCGGAACAATTCCAGAGGCGTCTGTTAATCAGAGTATGCTTTCTTTGATTAAAAACAACATAAAGGAAAGTTCCATAAAGGAAACTTATGAAGAAAAACAGGTGTGGAAAGTTTCTTCAAAAGAGTCTGACGGCTACAACTATGTCTACAGTACAATGCTGGGAGTTTCGGTTCCCTGTAAGGGTGAGTGGGGATTTAATTGTTCTGCATTCTCTTCCCAGACTCCCGCGTTCTGCTTGCTTTCTCCATCCCTTAAATTAAAGAAGGAGGATGTGGGCATAAGCATTCTGGTTATGGCTTTTCCCGGCTCTTCTGATGTGGACTCTCTTAGAAAAAAATATACAGAAATGTTTTCCGCCGTGGAAGACGGTAAGGTTCAGGTTGACGGAATAGAATTCGAAAAATACGCTTACGAAGATTCTACAAAATACACGGACGAAAGAAATGGTGCCCTTGGATATTTTTACATTGCCAGTGTTCCTGCCAGTAAGAACGGAGGAGCAAGATGCGAGCATGAAATTAACTGGCAGAATGTCCTTCAGAATGATGGCACTGATTCAGATACAAGATTCTTTAGAATGTCACCAGCTCAGAAACGCCTTGACCTTCCTGTCTGCTACCTTATCATAGTGGACTCCTGCACGGCCCTTAAAAAGGAAACCGACAGCCTTATGAAGGAAGTTCTTTCTAAAATCAAATTTGACTGACGGTGTCATTCTTTTTTAACCTATTGTAAAAAAATTGCTTTTCCGCTATACTCTCTTATCGGTGCCCTGTAACCGATGTATATTTTGCAAAGAGGTTAGAACATGGCTTACTATTACGAAGAACCCTCCCACACATTCGGTGAGTATCTGTTGATTCCCGGTTATACTTCTGAGGATTGTATTCCCGAGAACGTCACCCTCCGCACACCCGTTACACGCTTTAACAAAAAGGCCGGCGAAAAATCTGATTTGTACATGAACATTCCTATGGTCAGTGCCGTAATGCAGTCAGTTTCGGACGACAAAATGGCAATTGCCTTGGCCAAGGAAGGCGGCATCAGTTTTATTTATGGTTCACAGACAATAGAAGATCAGGCAGCTATGGTTGCTCGTGTTAAAAGTTATAAAGCTGGTTTTGTTACCAGTGATTCAAACATTCGTCCCGACCAGACTATTTCTGACCTGCTTGCACTTATTCAGCAGACGGGACATTCCACTGTTGCAGTTACCGCAGACGGTTCTGCTCACGGTAAACTTGAAGGCATCATTACCGAAAGAGACTTCCGCATAGACCATGTTTCTCAGAATGCAAAAGTAAGCGAGTACATGACGCCTTTTAAAGATTTAATTACTGGACAGGATGGCATAACTTTAAACGATGCAAACGACCTTATTTGGAAAAAGAAAGTAAATCAGCTTCCTGTTATTGATAAAAACGGTAACCTTGTTTCTCTTGTTTTCAGAAAAGATTTTGATTCCGCAGTTGTTCATCCTAATGAACTGCATGATGCAAAACATCGTTACATTGTTGGTGCTGGCATTAACACTCGTGATTATATGGAAAGAGTTCCTAAACTGCTTGAAGCCGGTGTTGACCTTCTGTGTCTTGACTCAAGTGAAGGTTACAGTGAGTGGCAGGCTCGAGCTTTGCATGATATTCATGAAAAGTTTGGCAAGAATGTAAAAGTTGGTGCTGGTAATGTTGTTGACCGCGATGGCTTTATGTTCCTTGCAGAAAATGGTGCAGACTTTGTTAAAATAGGAATTGGCGGCGGTTCCATTTGTATTACTCGTGAACAAAAAGGTATTGGTCGTGGTCAGGCAACAGCTACTATTGAAGTTGCAAAAGCCCGTGACGAATACTACGCAAAGACAGGCATTTATGTTCCTATTTGTTCTGATGGCGGAATTGTTCATGATTACCACATTACCCTTGCTTTGGCTATGGGTGCCGATTTTGTTATGCTGGGCCGCTACTTTGCTCGCTTTGACGAAAGCCCCACAAACAAACTGGTTGTTAACGGCAACTATGTTAAAGAATACTGGGGAGAAGGTAGTAACCGTGCTCGTAACTGGCAGCGTTATGATCTTGGTGGAAAAAAAGGCATGGCCTTTGAAGAAGGTGTAGACAGTTATGTTCCTTACGCCGGACATTTGCACGATGGCGTTGCACTAACTATCAGTAAAGTTGTTCACACTATGTGTAACTGTGGCGCTCTAAGCATTCCCGAACTGCAGGAAAAGGCAAAGATAACCCTCGTGTCTGCCGTTACAGTTCAGGAAAGTGGGGCACATGATGTAACTGTTAAGAACACATCAATCCGTGCGGAATAAGTTCGCGAGTTTTTGCTGTGCAAAAACTCGTAGAGAATTGCGCAGCAATTCTTCGTGCCCATGATGTAATAAAGAGACATAACATTTTTGTTGTGTTTGTAGGAGATAAAATGAAAACCGTAATTATTGGTGCCCAGTGGGGTGATGAAGGAAAAGGTAAAATTGTAGATTACCTTGCCGAAGATGCTCAGTATGTAGTGCGCTATTCTGGTGGACCTAACGCTGGACACACTATTGTTGTAGACGGAAAACAGTATGCACTGCATCAAGTTCCCTCTGGAATTCTGTATGCTGACAAAAAAGTGTACTTGGGTGCCGGTATGGTTATTGATCCTGAAGCATTGTTTAACGAGCTTCAGATGCTCAAAGACAATGGCATTAACTGGGAAGGCCGTGTATTTATTTCTGACCGCGCTCATATTATTCTTCCTAAATACCGCCAGATGGATAAAGATCGTGATGCTGCTCGTCCTCGTCCCATTGGAACAACAGGTCGTGGCATTGGTATTACCTATGGTGAAAAAGCAAACCGTGATGGTCTTCGTCTTGCAGATCTTGACTGGAAAGAAAAGATGGCAGAATACACTGGCGAAGACAAAGCTTATCTTGATAAATACAAAGACCGCTTGCTTTCAATGCGTGTAGATTTGACTGCAGAAATGTGGGCTCATCGCAAGGAGAACATTCTGTTTGAAGGCGCACAGGGTGCAATGCTTGACATAGATAGCGGAACTTATCCCTATGTAAGTTCTGGTCCCTCTTGTGCCGCTGGTGCTGCTGTAGGAAGTGGAATTGGTCCTCACGATTTGGACTGCATTCTTGGTGTATTTAAAGCCTATGAAACTCGTGTTGGAAACGGTCCTATGCCTAGCGAGTTCAATAACGAAAGCGAAGGTGAATTGTGCGAGTATGTTCGTAAGACAGGCCGTGAGTATGGCGTTACTACAGGTCGTGCTCGCCGTTGCGGTTACCTTGATTTGGTTGCCCTGCGCTATGCATGTCGTGTTAACTCACTTGACGGTTTGGTTTTAACTCACCTTGACATCTACGACGACATGGATCAGATTGAAGCTTGTGTTGCTTATGACATTGACGGAAAAATCGTTACAGACTTCCCCGCAAATGTTGAAGCAATGAATAAAGCAAAGCCTATTCTTGAAAAGTTTGACGGATGGAAAACTCCTCTTAAAGCAGTTAAGAGTTATGCAAAGCTTCCTCAGAATGCAAAGAATTACATTGAGTTTATTGAAGACTTCTGCGGAACTCCTGTTACAATAATCAGTGTTGGTTACGAGCGTGACGAAACATTTATCCGTTCAAATCCTTGGAAAAAAGCCGTTGCACTTAAGACAAAGGTTGTGGTAAAGGAAACTGCCGCAAAGACTAAAAAGACTGCAAAGAAGACAGCCGAAAAGGTAAGCAGTTCAAAAACTGCTGCAAAGGCAAAGAATGCTGTAAAGAAAACTGCTTCCAAGGTTGCTTCTTCAAAGACTGTTGCAAAGGCTAAGACTGCTGTAAAAAAGACAGCTACCAAGGTAAAGACAACCGCAAAAAGTGCAGGAGCAAAGGCTTCCGTAAAGGCTAAGACCGCCGCAAAGAAAGTTAGCGCAACGGTAAAGTCTAAGGCCAAGTCTAAGAAATAGTCCTGCTTTTAAATGCGAAAGAGAGTCTGCCGTAAAATTTTTCTGCTACAAAAGTTGTGGTGGAAGAGTTTTAGGCAGACTTTTTTTTATGCAAGGATGCGACACTTATCATAAAAATCGCCCAGTTAGCAAACAGGGCACCCAGTTAGCACAAGAAACATCACTTTATCATGCAAAGAGTTCACAAACAGCAGCCTTGAATTTTGTTCCCCGGTCAAACTCGTTTGCAAACATTCCAAAGCTAGTTGCTCCAGGAGAAAACACCACTATGGCGTCTTCTGCAAGAGTGGCAATTTTCTGTTTAAGGGAAGAAAGCAGTTCTTCTAGAGATGTGCTGGGTAAGTCGGTATGTATTCCTTTTTTGTTAAGAAGAGAAATCAACTTGTCAGTACCTGTTCCCGAAAGAGTAAGTAGCGAAAGATTTTTATGCTCTTCTTCAAGAAAATCTGCAAGGGGGGTAAAGTCCAGTTCCTTGTCTGTTCCGCCGGTAAGCAAGAAAAGCTTTTTATTTTCGTCAAAGGATTTTGCCGCCGCAAGTGCCGCCTCTGGAACTGTAGATGCACTGTCGTTATAAAAGTGAATGACTGCTCCACCAGCTGTTTTCCAGTCGTGAAAATGCTCAAGCCGGTGTTCTATTCCTGGCCATTTGGAAAGTGTGTCTTTTATGGATTCTGCAGAAATTCCCATAAGGCGCATGACCAGTGCCGCATTAAGAACATTTGCCCTAATGTGGTTTCCGGGAACTGCCAGTTCCTTTATGAGACATTCTGTTTTTCCTCCAAGAGAAGCAAATCCCATTTCACCGTCAAGGTAAACTCCCTCTGTGTTTTGAGGCAGAGGCTTTCGTGAATAGCGCAGGACATTTGCATTTGTTTCGCTTGCAAACTCGTCTCCCCAACAGGTGCAGGACTCTTTTGGAGAAGTGCATTCCGTTGCATAACCGTCTGCATCAGCGTCAAGAATTGTGTAGTCGCTCTTTGTTTGGTCGGCATAGATTAGTTTTTTATCAGCAACATAAAGTTTCATGGAGCCGTAAAAATTCTGATGATCAGGAACGATTTTGGTAATGACAGAAATCTTTGGCTTTAAAACTTTTCTTCCCCTTAGGTCTCTTAACTGCCAACTTGAAAGTTCCAGTACTACGGGTGTGCTTTCATCAGTCTGGTCTAAAAATGTAAGAGGACTTACTGTAATGTTTCCGCCTAAGAATGCCTTGAATCCTGAATTTTTTAGTCCGTAGTAAATTGCACTTACGGTACTTGATTTTCCCTTGCTTCCTGTTACTGCAATTACAGGTGCCTTTGTAAAGTAAAGAAAAATGCTCAGGTCTGTTTCAATTGCCTTTGCAAGGGAAAGAAATTTGTTGCCTTCAAATTTTACTCCGGGATTTTTTATTACGCAGTCTGCCGAAGAAAAATCTTCTTCTCTGTGCTGCCCCAGAACATATGTAAGGCGCGACTTGTCTACAGTGCAGTCTGCATTTAGTCGGTTTATTGTTGCAGAAAGCTGTTCTGCAGACTTCATGTCGGTAACGGTAACAGTTGCTCCGTGCTTTAAAAAAAAGCGTACGCATGCTTCTCCGCCACCGTTTAATCCCAACCCCATGATTGTAATTTTTTTGCCCCTAATGTCTTCTAAAGATTTGAAGGTGCATCCTTCTTTATAGACATGGGGATTTTCCATTGTGCCTGCCATGGTTTGTTTCCTTTTTTTTAAGTTCTACTTGTCCTAAGTGCGTTCTTTGCCTTATAACTTGCCAGAGCCTGCAAAAACAGTTTTTCAAGAAGATTTGTAAAGCTTAAGTTTTCAGATTCGCACATTTTCGGGAACATGCTTATGGAAGTAAATCCGGGAATAGTGTTTATTTCGTTAAGGTAAAGCGAACCGTCAGACCGGCTTATGAAAAAGTCTACGCGAGAAAGTCCTGAAGCGTTTACAGCCTTGTAAGCCTTAAGGGCCATGCTACGGATTTTTTCTGTTAGTTCGGGAGTGATTTCTGCAGGAATCTTTAACTCGGCTCCATCAGGGTCGTTGTATTTTGCATCGTAGTCGTAGAATGTGTGCTTGGGAACAATTTCTCCAGGTCCGTAAGCGGTAAGAAGAGTTTCTGGCTTTGAAGGATCATAGGTTACGCTGTTGCCTGTTACAGAACATTCTACTTCGCGAGCGTCAATTGCTTTTTCTACAAGGACCTTGTTGTCCCACTGAAATGCTTCCATAAGTGCAAAGGAAAGTTCTCTTTCGTTAGTTGCCTTTGAGGCACCGTCGCTTGAGCCTGCTGAACAGGGTTTTACAAAGAGGGGAAATCCAAAAGTGTCTATTGCAAGCTGAACTTTTTTGTCGTAGGAAGAACTGTCGTTTATGTCTGCACGGGTAATGCACAGTGACGGTACAACAGGAAGACCTGCATGTTCCCAAAGAATTTTTGTTTCTTCCTTGTCCATTGTTGCGGCCGAAGCAAAAACTCCGCATCCCACATAGGGAACATTTGCAATTTCAAGCAGTCCCTGAACTGTTCCGTCTTCGCCAAATGTTCCGTGGAGAATTGGAAGCACTACATCGGCAGGAATTACTTTTTTGTTTACATAGAAAGCACCGCTGCATCCTCCGCCAGGAATAATGCTTACTCTGTTTTTTTCTTCCGCATGAACCTGAAGGGTTGCCGTTTTATCTTTGCAGATTCTTTCCAGTTCGGCTTTTTCTTCTGCGTACCATGCGCCGTATTTTGTTACAGAAATAAGATGTACGGTATGCTCAGGGCTTATGTTTCTTGCTACAGATGAAGCGCTTACCAAAGATATTTCGTGTTCGCCAGACTTTCCGCCGTATAAAAGTACAATGTTCATTTTACTTCCCCTTTAAATCCCATTTCCTGTAATGCTTTTTTTGCCTCTGCAATTTCATCGTAGGGCATTGTGTAGTCTTTGTAAATGATGGAGTTTTCGTGAGACTTTCCCAAAAGCAGTACAATGTCATTTTCTTTTGCAATGCTGAATGCTTTTCGGAGTGCTTGCTTTCTGTCGCTCTGAATGATGATTGAGTCTCCGTCAGTTTTTCCTTCAAGGCGTGCGCCTCTGGCAATCATTTCTATAATAGCATGGCTGTCTTCTTGTCGTGGGTCTTCGTCTGTAAGAATGAGCGTGTCGCAGTAACGGGCTGCAATGGCTCCCTGCAGTGGTCTCTTTGTTACATCCCTTTCTCCTGCTGAACCAAAGACGGCAATCATTTTTCCGCTGCACCTGTCCTTAATTGGAGGGAATATAGTCTGGAATGAAGAAGGCGTGTGGGCGTAGTCAACAATGACTTCAAAGGGCTGCCCTTGATTTATAACTGTCATTCTTCCTGTTACGCTTACAAGGTCTTTTACTTTGTCTGCCAGTTCTGCAAAGGAAATGCCCGTGGTTCCGTTTACCGCTAGCATGGCCGCACTTATGTTGTAGGAGTTGAATGCGCCCGGAGTAGGGGAGGTGACTTTTACCTGAGCAGAATCCTTAAGTGAAGAAGCCTCAAGTGTAAATGAAACTTCCGAAGAACTTGCCTTTATGTCCTTTATTTTGGAAAGGGGAATTTCTTTGTCTGTATATGTGGAAGCGCTTTCTTTTGCAAATGCAACGACTGGTTTTGATGTAGCCTTTGCAAAGTAGGGTGAGGCTTCGTCTTCGGCGTTTATTATTCCGAATGAAGTAACTTCTGTTTCTTTGTTGCCTGACATGCCAAGAATTTTACTGTGGCTCCACTTGTCTAGCGCACGGAAGAGATTTGCCTTGTCGCTCTTGTACTGCTCATAGGTCTTGTGGAATTCCAAATGTTCTAGAGTAACATTCATAAAGACTGCACAGTCAAAGTGAACATTTCCTAGCCTGTTAAGAGTTTCGCTAAGTCCGTGGGAAGATGATTCAACTACTGCATGAGTACATCCGTTCTGAAGCATTTCGTACAGTTCCCTCTGCACAATGGGTGCCTCTGGTGTGGTCTGGTGCTGGGGATTGTTTACGGCTTCTCCTCCCAAAGAATACTGAACTGTGGAAATAAAGCCTGCCTTGATTCCGCACTTGGTAAGAAGCTGCCAAATGAATGCGACTGTAGAAGATTTTCCTTCTGTGCCTGTTACTCCGTAGACAACCATGTGAGACGACGGGTCATCATAAAAAGAAGCCGAGACTGGAGACATTGCTTTTCTTGACGATGGAACTTTTATAAGTGGAACTCTTCTGCCTGCCTTTTGAGAAGCCTCCTGAATTTTTTCCTGCTCCTCATCAGAGATGGTGCCTTCGTAAATTACTGCGGCTGCTCCGTTTTCTATGGCACTTGCAATAAATTTATTTCCTGTGGTGTGGGTTCCGGGAAGTGCAAAAAAAAGAGTCCCGGGCTTTACCGCTCTGCTGTCAAATTCTATGTGCTCAATTTCTACGCTCTTTAAGTCTGAGTCTGGCGGTGTAACATCTGTTTCCAACATTCCTCTAGGGATTTTTTCCAGTATGTTTTCTAGTGTCTTTTTCATGCCCACCATTTTAGCGTCTTTTACTATTTGGTGCAATGTGTTATAGTTGCCCTATGTTTGAAGTAAGAGTAGAAGCGGGTTTTTCTGCGGCGCATTTTTTGCGAGACTATAACGGAAAGTGTGAAAACCTCCACGGACACAACTATAAGGTATACGCACATGTAAGAGGCTCTTCCCTTAACGAGGGCGGAATGCTTATGGATTTTTCCAAAATAAAGTCTGTACTTAGGGAAGTGTGCAAAGGTCTGGATCATACAAATCTTAACGACATGGACTTCTTTGACCAGAACCCCAGTGCCGAACGGATTGCAGTCTACATCTACACAAGGATTGTAGAGTCTCTTCCAGAACTTTCCGCACAAAGGGCAAAAGAGGGAACATATCTTTACGCTGTGGATGTCTTTGAAACTGAAACTTCTAGAGCAAGATACATTGCAGACATTCTTGTGTGAGCCTCTAAAAATTTCAGTTTTTAGAGGTTGCCTTGTGTAAGTTCTAGCGTACGGGAACGCCTGCCTTTGTAAGGGCATCCTTTATTCCCCCTACGGTATAGTCGCCAGAATGCACCATGCTTGCAACAAGGGCTGCATCAGCCTTGCCTTCTGTAAGGACTTCTGTAAGATGCTCAGGAGTTCCTCCTCCGCCAGAAGCAATTACTGGTACGGGAACGGCTTCGCTTATCATTCGGGTAAGGTTTATTTCGTAACCGTTTCTTGTTCCGTCAGCGTCTATTGAGTTAAGAACTATTTCTCCTGCTCCAAGTTCAACAGCTTTTATGGCCCATTCTCTTGCGTCAAGCTCCGTTGCTACCCGTCCACCGTTTATGTACACTCGGTAACCAGAAGGCATTGTGCTGTCACGGGCCGCATCCATTCCAAGTACCATGCTTTGTGAGCCAAACACAAGCGCGCCTTCAGAAATCAGATGGGGATTTTTTACAGCCTGAGAGTTTAGGGAAACTTTTTCTGCTCCAGCCATGATTGTTGACCTTATGTCTTCCAGACTTCCTATTCCGCCTCCAACACAGAAGGGAATGAAGACCTGGCTTGCAACCCGTGAAATTAAATCCAGTATGGGACCTCTTCCTCTTGCGCTTGCCATTATGTCGTAAAACACAAGCTCGTCCACATTTTGCCTGTAGTATTCCGCAGCCATTTCTACTGGATCACCTATGTCTATGTTGTTTTTAAACTTAATGCCTTTTGTAGTGCGTCCGTCTTTTACATCAAGACAGATTATAATCCTCTTTTTTAGCATTGGGCTTCTCCCTGTACGAAGTTGCGAAGAATTTTTAGTCCCGGTTCTCCTGATTTTTCTGGATGAAACTGACAGACGGTTATGTTTTTCTGTTCAACTATTGAGGGAACCATTGCACCGTAGTCGGCATAGCCCTTTATTACATCCGAGTCGTCAGGCTGAATTACATAGGAATGCACGAAGTAAAAGTTGCTTCCGTCGGCTATGCCATTGCAAAGTCTTGTTCCGCCGTTACAGAATGTTACATCATTCCAACCCATGTGGGGAACCTTAAGACTGTTGGAAAGCATGGCCCTTTCTTTGTGCTCTTCTTCATCAGGATGTCTTTCTTTCCACAGTGAACTAAAGTGGCGGATTTTACCCTTAATTAGTCCAAGACATTTTGTGTCACCTTCTTCGCTCCAGTCAAAGACAATCTGTGCCCCAATGCAGATTCCCAGTATGGGGGTTCCCTGAGCGGCCCTGTCTCTTATGAAGGAGTCGAATCCCAAAAGGCCAATCTGTTCCATGGCATATGCAGCTTCACCATCACCGGGAAAAATAAGCCTGTCTGTGTCCTTTAGGTCGGCAGGATTTTTTGAAAGGATGTAGGGGGCCTTAAGGTAAGAAAGCGCTCTTTCTACACTCTTTATGTTTCCTGCGTTATAGTCAATGATTCCTACCATGGACTGAATTCTACACGGTGTGGCGCCAAGTGTCAAGAAATGCCTTCTTTGTGCCGATACTGGATGTATGGACTTTAAAAACCTCTTGAACCTGTGCAAGGAAGTACTTCTTGACTGGCGCGTTATTGCAGTTACGGTAGGACTCATCATATACATTTCCATAGCAAATTATGTAATCCGATACAGAAAAAAGCCGCCTGTGGCAAAGACTAAGCCTGTCGCTCAACCTGCCGCCGCACCAGCCGCTGGGGAAGGAGAAGCCGCTTCCGAATCCTCCGATTAAGGTATGCAAGGTTTCTTTCAAGTTTAATTTGCCTCTTGTGTTTTTGCTTCCAGTCTTTTCTGCACACTGTAAGTTTTCCCTTCCACAAAAGACCGCATTCACGGATTAAGTTTTCTGCTTCCAGTTGTCTTAGAATTTCTGCAATGTCTTCGTGAGTCCATATGTTTTTTTTGCAAAGCCCAAAGTCCCGCCTGTTAAGACGCTCAATTAGCACTGATGAAATCTCGTCCCTTGTGTAGAGTTTCCTGTGCCTCTTTATAAAAGAAAGGACAAATCCTGCATCTTCTGCAAAAGGCGCTTCCTTGCCTCGTTCACAAATGTCGCATCCGTCGCAGGCCGCCTCTTCTGCGCTAAGGGCATCTAGAAGAATCTGTCGTCTGCATGTCTTGGCTTCTGCAAAATTTGCCACCATCTTCTGCCTCGACCCTTCTGCAAGAGATTTTGCCTTTACATGGTCGTCGTAACTCCACAGAAGAAATGCGTTGGCAATCCCTCCGTCTCGGGCGCCCCTTCCTGCTTCTTGAATGTAGCTTTCTACCGTAGGACTTGCTTCTAGATGTATGACCGTCCTTATGTCCTTTTTGTCTACACCCATGCCAAATGCACATGTGGCGCAAAGTACCGCATCGCTTTTGGGATAGTACCATTTTTCTACCTGAGTTTTTTCTTCCTTTGTCATTCCTGCATGATAAAACCTTACCCTGTCTTTTCCCAAAACAGGAATAAGTTCCCTTGCCATGTCTTCCGACTTTTTTCTTGTTCCGCAGAAAATAAGTGAGGGCTTCTGTTGGGTAAGAGCCAGTTTTAGGGCTTCCTTTTTCTTGTTGTAGGCATTTATGACATAGTAGTGAATGTTTGCCCTGTCGCTTTCGCTTCTAACTACATGGGCCTCTCCGTCAAAGAGAACTTCAGAAACTCTTGCAAGAATTGGAGAAGATGCCGTAGCTGTAAATGCTGTGACTGTTCTGCAGCCAAGTTTTTTTATTATGTTTCCTAGGGTAAGGTATGCAGGTCTAAAGCTGTCGCCCCATTCGCTTACACAGTGGGCTTCGTCTATGGCCACATGACTTATCCTGCATTCTGCAAGTCTCTGTACAAGGTTTTCGTTCTGCAGGACTTCGGGATTTGCAAGAATTATTTTTGCCTTTCCTGATTTAAGTTTCTTAAACGAATCTTCCCTTTCTTCGTAAGTCTGACCGCCCCTAAATGTTATGCTTACAAGATTACCTTCCTGCATGCGGCGTTCTTGGTCAGCCATAAGTGCCAACAGGGGATATATTACCAAAGTGGGGCCTTCCAGAAGCAGTGCTGGCGCCAGAAAGCAGAGTGATTTTCCTGCCCCTGTAGGAAGCAGAACAATCTGCCTGCCACTGTAAAATGCACAGTCATCTGTAGAGTCTTTCTGGCTTTTTTCAAGAAGACCTCCTGCCGAGTCCATGATGTTTGCAATAACAATCCTTTGCCAGGGAAACAGATATCTTATGCCAAAAGCACTCCTTACCGCTAGCGTAATTTCGTCATCGCATTCCGCCTCGTCATCTTCTGCTGTCTGAAAAGGAAAGTCTATGCCTTCCGTAAAAAGTTTTTCGTCTTTCATTCTGTCACCTCATATATTTAATATAAGAGGAAGTGCATGTTCTGCATTGAAACGGAGGCTTTTTTCTGATATAATTTTGCCCATGGAAACTCGTAACATTTTTGACAATCTTTCTTGTATTGACCACCGTTATTCACTTTCAGAAGCGGCTGTATTTGAGGGCCTTTCTTCCTACATTTCGGAATCCGCCAGCATAAGAAGCTGTGCAAAGGCAGAAGCCGCACTTGTAAAGGCTCATCTTAAACTTCGCGGAACACTTACAGACGACCTTGCAAAAACACTTGATGCCATAGCCGAAAAAATAGATCCTCAAGAAGTTTATGCCGAAGAGGAAAAAACGAAGCACAACATTCGCGCTTTGGTAAATGTCATGAAGACAAAAATTCCGTCAGAAGTTGCTCCTTTGGTTCATCTTGGAGCCACCAGCGTAGACATTCTTGACACAGCACTAAGTTGCCGCATGAGGGATGTTACTCAGAATGTAGTTCTGCCTGAACTTAAGTCTCTTGAAAAAAATCTTTGCGCTATTGCAGAAAGGGAAGCGGAAACTCCTCAGGTTGGACGCACTCACGGTCAGCATGCGGTTCCCATTACATTCGGATGGAGCATTGCGGAATTTGTAAGCCGCTTAGGAAAATCTATTCTGCGCATAGAAGAACTGAGCAAGCAACTTAAGGGAAAACTTGCAGGCCCTGTAGGTTCTTATAACGGCCCCAGCATGATTGTAAAGGATCCTGAAGAACTTGAACGAACTTACCTTGCATTTTTAAATCTTGAGCCTAGCGAGTATTCAAATCAGCTTGTTGAGCCTGAATACCTTCTTCGTCTTCTTCTAGAGATGAATGTTGCATTCGGAATTATTGCAAACCTTGCGGACGATTTGCGCAATCTTCAAAGAAGCGAGATTGGCGAAGTGTTTGAATACTTTGCAAGCACTCAGGTTGGCTCTTCTACAATGCCTCAGAAAAGAAATCCATGGAACAGCGAGCATGTTAAGTCCTTGTGGAAGGCAATGTGTCCCCGTGTAATTACATTCTACATGGATCAGATAAGCGAACATCAGCGCGACCTTACCAACAGTGCCAGCCAGCGTTTTATTGCAGACTATGTAAGCGGATTTACAATGGCGGTTGCCAGAATGAATTCCGTAGTGTCTGGACTTCAGGCTGACCGTGAATCCATGGCAAGAAATCTTGCGGGAGCAGGAGGAAAAGTTAAGGGAGGAGTTCTTGCTGAGCCTGCATACATTCTTCTTGGCGAAGCCGGAGTAAATGACGGTCACGAGGTAATTAGAAAAATCACCCTTGAAGCGGAAGAAACAGGAAAGACCTTCTTTGAAGTGCTAAAGACTCACACCGAAGCCTACCAGAAGATTACTGCCCAGCTTGAAAAACTTGGTGTAGAAAATCCTGCAACATTCTTTGAAGACCCAGCCCGTTATCATGGTCTTGCGGCCGTTAAGTCTAAGAGGCTTGCAAAAAAATACGCAGAACTTATGGAAAAATAAAGACCCTTGGCAGCAGGAATTTGCCTGCTGTTGACGGTTTTTGCGTATTCTTCTATTATAGACGGTGGAGCTTTATATGAAAAAACTTATACTTGGTTTTGTCTGCCTTTTTACCACGGCATTTGCATTTTCCCAGTCCATACAGACTGCTGCAGACTTTTTTAAAACTGTAAGTGACACTTATGCGACAATTCAGGACTACGAGGCTTCCGTTCTGATTACGGCTTCCCGTTCCTCCATGAGGGGTAAGGTTTCTTTTAAGCGCCCTGAAATGCTCCGCATAGATTTTTCTGATCCAGCTGAACAGGTTATTCTTTTTAACGGTGACACCCTTACCATTTATCTTCCCGGAACATCTGCAATTCTTGAACAAAATGTTGGCGCCTCAGGAGTAAGTGCCGCAACTGCTCAGGGGCTTGCCCTTCTTAAGAGGTATTACACTGTTGCCTACGAAACAGGACAGACAGCGGTTCCCCTTGACGATGGCAGTGGTCAGATGGTTGTAAACCTGATTCTTTACAGACGCACCGCATCAGAGGCTTTTTCACGAATTAAACTTTCTGTAGACCCCGACACAAAACTGATTATGTATGTTGAGGCTACAACACCTCAGGGCGAAACCTATACATTCAGATTTTCCGACTATGCCCTTAACATTGGAATCGTTGACCAGCGCTTTATGTACGATCCGCCGTCTTCTGCCAACAACTACAGCAATTTCCTGTTTGCGGAGTAAATTAAGATGGAAAGTTATGGTGCATTGCTAAAAAGTACTCGCGAGCAGAAAGGGCTTGACTACGAAACCGTTGAACGAGAAACAACTCTTACTCGCCAGTATCTTGAGGCTCTGGAAGCGGAAGATGTGGCCTCTTTTCCTGGAGAACCCTACCTTATAGGATTTTTACGGAACTATGCCGAATATCTTGGACTTGATTCCGAAGAACTTTTAAAGCTCTATCACGCAAAGAAAATTCAGGAGTCTCCCGTACCACCAGAACTTTTAAAGCGCAACAGACCAAAGTTTTTAATTCCTCTTATCGTGTCTGTTCTTTCTGCTGTGATTATTGGAGTTGGCATTTATCTGTATTTTGGCGTGTTCAAAGTGCCTCAACGCATTGCCGAAAAAAAACAGCAGAGCCTAGAAAGCACAAAAATCCATCAGTATACATTCGACGGTCAGACCCAGACAAGAAGACTCTACAAGGGTGATCAGATTCTTGTTCCCTCCACAAACGACGAAGGCTACATTGTTCTTACAATTGGAAGCACTCTTGGAAGTCTTGCCGTAGAAACTCCTGCTGGCCGACAGATGTTCGACTTAAGCGAAGAGCGTGACCTTGATGTGGACGGTGACGGAGTAAAAGACCTTATCCTTTACCTTAGCGATATTGACGCAAACGATGAATCCCGTGGTGCCGAAGTCCGTATGCTCTTACGGGACGACACATATTCTGCACTTCTTGCTGCTACCTCAGAAGCCGAAGAGGAACCTGTCCTTGACGAGGTTGCCGTAAGCCAGAAAAATTCAACAGTCATCATCCGCGACAACAGAACATATCAGTTTACTCTTAACATTTCATTCCGCGGTCCCTGTCTCTTGCGCTACGAGTCTGACGGTTCTACTGTAGAAAATTATTACAAGAGCGGTGATGTTCTTAATGTAACTGCAACAAGGGGTAACCCAATCCGCCTTTGGATAAGCAACAACAATGCCCTTAAAATTCAGGTCATTGCAGATGCAAGAACTTACGATCTTGATTTGGGTAAAGCCGGTGAAGTTATGGTGGAAGAAATCCGCTGGCTTCGTGACAGCTCTGGTTCTCGGTTAGTGGTGCTTGAACTTGACTAAAAAAACTTTTTTTCTTGACCAACATGGATGCGCAAAAAATCAGGTTGACGGAGAACTGCTTGTTACCCGCCTTGTAAATGCTGGTTACGAATTTGTAGACGATGCTTCCCGTGCAGACTTCATCATAATCAATACCTGCGGATTCATAGAAAGTGCAAAAAAAGAATCCCTCGATTCTCTTATGGCATACAGGGCGGCTTTTCCAAATGCAAAGATTCTTCTTGCAGGATGTCTTGCCCAGCGCTATGCACAGGTTTTTAAGACGGAACTTCCCGAAGCCGATGGAATCTTTGGTAACGGAGATTTGTCTTTAATCGAAGGAACAGTCGGCGACATGCTTGCAAAAAAAAGGCCTGTTGTAGTGCCTGAACAAAAAGGTGTTTGCTGCGGAGACAGAAACTTGAGTCTTTCCTTTCCAGGCAGTGCCTATGTAAAAATTACGGAGGGATGTAACAACTACTGTTCCTTCTGCGCCATTCCCTTAATAAGGGGTTCTCTGCGTTCTCGCCCTGCAAATCAGATTGTTGAAGAAATAAAACTTCTTGTGTCCAAAGGAACAAAAGAAATAAATCTTATAGGTCAGGATTTGGCGGCTTACGGATGCGGTAGCAATGACAATGTTATTGCCAAAGAAGACAAAACTCATTCCCACCTTTACAATCTTCTGCAAATGATAAGTTCCTTGCAGGGTGACTTTTGGGTTCGTCTTTTGTACATTCACCCCGACCACTTTAACGCCGACATTCTTACACTCATGCAGAATGACAGAAGAATTCTTCCCTACTTTGACATTCCCTTTCAGTCAGGAAGTGATCCCATTATAAAGGCAATGAACAGAAAGGGCAGCTTTGACGAATATGTTTCCCTTGTAAGTCAGATTAGAAAATCTGCACCAGAAGCTTCTATACGCACCACATTTCTTACGGGCTTCCCGGGCGAAACAGAAGAAGACGCCCTTCGCACAAAAGAATTTCTTGAGGCAATTCAACCCGACTGGTCAGGCTGCTTTGCCTACAGCAGGGAAGACGACACTCCTGCATACGGATTTAAAAACCGAGTGCCAAAAAAAACAGCCGCCCTCCGTGCAAAAACACTTCAGTCTGTTCAAGAAAAAATTACCCAGCAAAGGCTTTCTCTTCGCACAGGAAAAGAATACTCCGTTCTTGTTGAAGAAATAATTCAGAATGCAGAAGGCAGCGACGAGGGACTTGCAATAGGACGCGCGTGGTTCCAAGCTCCCGAAGTTGACGGCTCTGTAGTAGTGCGCTATGATCTTGACGACCCCAGTGCAGTTAAGGCTGTACTTCCGGGGCACATGGTCAGGGTAAGGGTCATTGCTTCTTCCGCTTTGGATATTGACGGAGTGTACTGTGGAGAATGCTGACTATCTTTCTGTCCTAAACAAGGAACAGTATGATGCGGTGGTTCATGACGGTTCTTCTCTGCTGATTCTTGCAGGTGCTGGTTCTGGTAAGACTCGCGTAATTACCACAAAAATTGCTTATCTGATTTCTCAAAAATATGTTGACCCATATTCCATTCTTGCAGTTACATTTACAAAAAAAGCCGCCAAAGAAATGCAGGAGCGTGCTGTAAGTCTTGAGCCAAAAGCCCAGTATGCTCAGATACGCACCTTTCATTCATTTGGTTCTTACTTTTTGCGTACCCACATAGAGGAAGCTGGACTTGCAAAAAATTTTACCGTTTACGATGACGATGACATGGCATCTCTTGTTTTAAAGGCAAATCCTTCTCTAACAAAACAGCAAGCAAATCATGCCGCACATTTTATTTCTCTTGCAAAAGATTATTGCATTCTTCCCGATAGTGATGAACTCTACCGCATAAGTGATGACGAACAGTTTGCAAATATTTATGCAAATTATCAGAGGGCTTTAAGGGAAACGGGTAATGTAGACTTTGGCGACTTAATTATGCTGCCCTATTTTATTTTAAAGCAAAATGAGTATGTGCGCATTCAGACAAGAAGACGGTACAGAGTCATTTTGGTTGATGAGTATCAGGATTCAAATGTGGCCCAGTTTCTTTTTTTGCGTGAACTTGCAGGTGTTGAAGAAAATGCCGGAACTTATGTTTGTGTTGTTGGAGACGATGATCAGAGCATTTACAAATTCCGTGGCGCAGAAGTTCAGAATATATTGCAGTTTCAAAAACAGTTTCCTGGAACTGATATAATAAGGTTGCAGACAAATTATCGTTCTAGTGCGGAAATACTTTTCTGTGCAGACAGTGTGGTCTCTCATAACGAAGACCGTTTGGGGAAGACGCTTGTTGCCTCCAAGGGTAAAGGAAAAAAGCCTACTCTTGTTTATCTTCCCAATCAGGATGATGAAGCCGCTTTTTGTGCTGACCTTATAGAACAGCTACACGAAAAAAATGTTTCGTTTAACGACTGGGCAATTCTGTATAGAACAAACGCACAATCCCTTTCATTTGAAACAGAGTTTTTGCATAGAAAAATTCCTTACAAGGTTGTGGGTACGCTTAAGTTTTATGAGCGCGAAGAAATTAAGGATGTTCTTGCATGGCTAGCCTTTCTTGCAAATCCCAGAGACCAGATTGCATTCCGCAGAATTGTAAACAAACCCACTAGAGGAATAGGAGCAAGCTCTCAGGATAAGATTGTTAATGCCTCATCTGGAAAGTCCATTGTTGAAGTTTGCAGGACATTTAAACTTTCAAAAAAAGCCTCGGATGGAATAAAGGAATTTTGTTCCGCATACGAAGAACTTCTTGCATTTCTTTCTGAAGATAAAACAAAAGACAAACTTTCTGATTTTGTAGAAGCGGTTATAAGAAAATCAGGACTAGAAGAACTTCATAAGGCCTCTGACGAACTGGACGGAACTCAGCGTGTTTCAAATATGCAGGAACTCGTGAATAGTGCCGTTTTGTATGAATGCACTGCTGAAGGACTTTTGGAATTCCTTGACCATATAGAACTTGATCGCAGTCTTGAAGACGAAGATGATAGTGTTAAAGATTTTGTTACGCTTATTACTCTGCACAATACCAAGGGTCTTGAGTTTAATCGCGTCATAATTACTGGCATGGAAAGTGGAGTCTTTCCCCGTGAAGACAAGATAGGTGCGGACCTTGAAGAAGAACGCCGGCTTTTTTATGTAGGCATTACCCGTGCAAAAGATGATTTATATTTTACCTCCTGTGCAGCGCGCAGACTTTACGGAAGAACAAGTTACATGTCTCCCAGTCCCTTCCTGAACGAACTTGGCGAAGAAAACATTCGCGTACTAGGGGAAAGTTCTCATGCTGTATCGGTGGAGGAAAATCCCCTTGCAAAGAAATGGCGTGTGGGAGTCTGTGTCTATCACGATGATTACGGTCATGGTCAGATTGTTAAAGCAGGAATGTCTGAGGGAGAATTTGTAATTAGCGTAAGTTTTGAAAACGGCGGAATAAAAAAGTTTTTGCCCCAGTATCAGTCCTCAAGTCTTATGGTGGAAGAAAATGTGTAATGCCATAACAGTTCTTTGCAAAGTTGTTGACAACTACGGAGACATTGGCTTTGTATATCGTCTTGCTCGTTCCCTTAAAGAAAAAAATCCTGACTTAAAGATAAATCTTGTTGTAAGCAACCTTTCTTCTTTTAAGTTAATGGCACCAGATATAAGTGAAGGACTTGCAAAACAAAATGCAGAGGGCTTTACAATTTACGACTGGAATGCAGATGAAGTCTGTGAAAAAGATTTTTCAAAAAATCCTCCTGTCGTAATTTTTGAATGCTTTGAATGCGGACGCCCTGAATGGCTTGAAAAAATACTCTTTGCAGAAAATGCTACTCTTTCGCATATTGTAAGCATTGAGTATTTAAGTGCGGAAGATTGGGTTGAAGAATTTCATCTTCTTCCTTCTGCAACGAGAAGTGCAAGAGTAAAAAAAATAAACTTCATGCCGGGCTTTACAAAAAACACTGGCGGACTTGTTCTTGACAGCCACTTTGCCAAATGTGCAAAAGATAGAAAATATGCAGTAGATTTTGTTTCTTCTTACTTGCCTCCATCTGTTGCAGACTCTCTTAAAAATCCATCGGAACTTTGCATACTTCTTTTTTCGTATCCTAGAGATTTTTCGGTGCTTGTAAAGGCTATTTCTTTTCTTGAGCAGAATAAGGAAAAACTGGGCCTTTCTTGTGTAAGGGTTCTTTCGGCAACAAAAGAATTTAATGCCTTTGCAAAAAATCTTAATGCGGTATTTAAGACTGTTGAACTTCCAGCTCTTCCTCAGCCTGCGTGGGATGCCCTTTTGTGTTCCTGCGATTTTCTTTTTGTCCGCGGAGAAGATTCTTTTTCTAGAGCATGTCTTTCTGGTATTCCCTTTTTGTGGGAGGCCTACATCCAAAAAGACGAGCAGCAACTTGTAAAAACTCTGGCCCTAGTCTTAAAGCTAAAGCCTCACTTTTCGGACGAAGACTTTCTTACGGTTCAGAAGGCCTTTCTTTCCTATAACTATAACGACTCTAACCTGTGTGGCTCAGAAGCAAGGGATGCTCTTTCTTCTTGTGAAGCGGCAAAGCCTTACGAAAAAAGTGCCAGCATTCTTTCTGACTTTCTTATGAAAATGAATCGCTTAAAGAAAGGTTTCTCTTCCTTTTCAGAAAGTCTCTTTGCAAACGGCAACCTTACTGACAAGGTTATGGAACTGATTTCGGGCTGGCAAAGTTTCTGACACTTTTTCTGTTTCTGCACACGGTTGCAATTTATGCGCCGATATGTTATCATTAGGGCATACTTTTTAATGTAGGTAGAGGATATGGTATCAACAAACGAAATTAGAGTTGGCACTGCTTTCATGTACGAGGGTGCTCCGTTCATCGTTCAGCGTATGCTAGGACAGAAGTCTGGTCGTGCTGGTATGGTAACAAAACTTCGCGTAAAGAACATCGTTACTGGCGGCACACAGGATATTGGTCTTGATGCTGGCGAAAAATTTGATGAAGTTGACCTTGAGGAAAAGGTTGTAAAACTTTCTTACATCGATGGCGACACATTCCACTTCATGGATCAGGAAACTTATGATGACGTTGCTTTGGAAAAAGATGACCTTGGCGACAACGGCGGATATATTTCTCCTGATGACGACTACGATGTAACAATCACCTTCTACGAGGGAAAGGCTGTTGGCGTTAAGCTTCCAATCAATGTTACACGCACAATCACTTACTGCGAGCCTGGCGTTAAGGGAGATACTTCAGGAAAGTCTACAAAGCCTGCAACTCTTGACACTGGCATTGAAGTAAAGGTTCCGCTTTTCTGCAACACTGACGACCGCATTGTAATTGACACTCGCGACGGCAGTTTTGTTGAAAGGGCAAAGGATAAATAAAAAAATTAACCTGTTCGTAATTCTAGGGTTTCGGGCAGGCATATTTTTGATCCAGTAGCTCAATTGGATAGAGTGACAGCCTCCTAAGCTGTAGGTTGCGAGTTCGATTCCCGCCTGGGTCATAGACAGGAGAAACAGATGAAACAGTATTTTGATTTGAAGGGGCAGGTTGCCATTGTAACTGGCTGTTCAACAGGACTTGGTGTTCAGATGGCAAAGGCTTTGGCGAATCAGGGTGCTTCCATTGTTGCAGTTGCTCGCAGAAAGGAACTGATTGACTCTGTTGCAAAAGAAATTCACGACACTTACGGAGTAAAGGCCATTGGCGTCAAGTGCGACATTACCGACACAGATGGTGTGGATCAAGCCGTAAAAGAAATCCTTGCAGAATTTGGACGCATAGACATCCTTATAAATAATGCCGGAACCGGTGGTGTTGCCCCTGCAGAAGACATTAGCGATGAGCAGTTCTACAACGAGGTAAACATTGACCTGTTTGGAAGTTTTAGAATGGCTCGTGCTGTTGCAAAGCAGGCTATGATTCCTGCAAAGTACGGCCGCATCATAAACATTGCATCAATGTACGGACTTGTGGGTAACAAGGTTGCCCCCTGTTCACCCTACCATGCCGCAAAGGGTGGAGTTGTTAACATGACCCGTGCCCTTGCTAGCGAGTGGGGAAAATACAACATTACCGTAAATGCAATCTGTCCGGGATATTTTTATTCTCCCCTTACAAAAGAAACTCTTGACTCTGACTTCTTCCAGCAGAATGCCCAGACCATGATTCCCCTTAGCCGTTACGGTAACGAGGGCGAACTTGATACTGCGGCACTCTTCCTTTCTTCGCCTGCCTCAACTTATGTAACGGGAGTAATTCTTCCTGTTGACGGTGGCTACACTGCAATGTAGTGCGGATTTTTGCTATTTGTCCATGATGGTAATTTCTACACGACGATTTTTTGCCTTGCCTGCTGCCGTGCTGTTGGAGGCTATGGGCCTAGTGGCTCCAAATCCTTGGGTAAAGATGTGGTACTGGTCACGCACTCCCAACTGAATAAGATAGTCAGCAACTGCCTGAGCCCTCTCTTCGCTTAGACGCTGACGAACTTTTTCTGTTCCTGCAAGGGCTGTGTGTCCGCTTACAAGAATGTCGTTGTCAGGGAAGGCTTGTAAAATTTCTGCAATCAGCTGAAGTTTTTCAAGTTCGCTAGGCAAAAGTTCCGCACTGTCTGGTGCAAACTTAATGTCTTCCACAGAGAGGGTAAGTCCCTTTTCTCCCTGCTTTACGGTAACATTGTCTATGCCCATTTCGTCAATCTGCTTCTGAACAGAGTCTACATTTTCTTCTGTGTTGGTTCTGGTAAAGTCTGTTACTTCTGCATGGGCGTTTCCTCGGAATTCAAAAACATTTCCGTATAGGGTTTCCATGATGATTCTAAAGTTTTCCCTGTAGTGGTCAATGGCGCCTTTTTCTGCATCCCAGTAAATCACCTCGCTACTGTATCCCTTCATAAGAGTTGGAGTGTCGGTGTAGGGCATGGTGTTTGCTGAACGGGGAGTTGAAAAACTGAGTGAATATGAAACTGTAAACACATGAAGTTTTTTCCCTTCTGAGGTTACGGTGCCAAGATATGTGTAGGTTGCTGTAAAGGGAACAATGTAGGGCTTTTCCATGCCAAAGTATGTACGAAGATCGTGGGCTTCTGATCCCTGTGCTGTCCAGCTTTCTCCCGGAGAAATTGCCCTGTCGGGAAAAGAGGGAACATCGCGGACTGTAGGCATGAAGAATTCGTCGGTTATGGTGTAGGTTCCGTGGGTGTCGCGGTAGAAGGTGCTAGTGTAGTCTTCGCCGTATTCAAAGTGTGCGCCACTTGCCCCTGTAGAATTTTCCGATGTCATAAAAGTGCCGTTGTGTACCGCACCGTTTTCGTCTACGCTGGTAACTTCGCATGAAACACGGTTGATTATTTCTGTTGAATGGTCGAACACCTGATTTACATATACATCTTCGTTTACTGTGGAAAGAATGCGGTAACTGTCGCCGTCCTTGTACTGAAATGCAAATTTCACTGCTCCACCTTTTGTGTCGTAGGTTTCGTTTTCGCTGTCGGTAAGCGTGGTTGTGTTTATGTTTGAACTGCCTGTCGCAGCCTTGTTTCTTGCATAGTCAGATACTGGCTGATACTGGTTTTCAAAAGTCTGAGGAGGGGCTGCAAAAACCTGTGATGAAAAAAGGATTGCCGCACTTACGACAAAAGCAGAAAAATGGGTTCGTTTCATGGTGTATTCCTCCGCTTCATTTTCGGCATAACAGATGGTCGAGTTTAGAAAAATATGCTACTATGGGCTATGAATTTTTCATTTCTTGAGCAGCTGTTTACATCTTTTAAAGTCGCGCCCTGGCTTTTGGTTACAATTATTGCCCTTGTCATTTTTGCCGTTGGAGTTGGCCTTGGGCGGCTTGTTCAGAAAATTTCATATTCTTCCGCAGTAAAGAGCGAGCGTGCTGATGCCGTTAAGAGAAGCCGTGCCGTTCTTGGCGGTCAGTTTGCAGAGCAGCTTGCACCTTACTTTCCTAACTTTCCTTGCAATCCTGGAGACTGTGTCTTTTTGGGTAAGCCAGTGGACTTTGTAGCTTTTCCCGGAAGTGCAGAGGGTCGTGAAATAACGGATGTAGTTTTTATAGAAGTAAAAAGCGGAGACAGTCAACTGAGCGAGCGGGAAAAACAAATTCGTACTGCTATAGAAAAAGGTCGTGTGCATTACATTATGTATAGAATTAAAGAAAAAGAGTAAAGGCTTCTTAGGTATGGTGACAGTAAAATGCCTGCAAACAAAAAAGGCTTCCGGTTACCCGAAAGCCTTTTAGCTTATTTAAGTTCCGTTCTAGTCAGAAAAACGAATGTCCTGCCAAAGAACATTGTACTTGTCAAGGTTTTCGCCAAGGTCGTCCTTGAGCTGGCAGTTGTCCATCTGGCTTGCCTCGTACATTGGTGTAGAAGTCATGTACTGTCTTGCATCAAGGTTTACAAAGCAGGGGAAGTTGAATGCGTCAAGAAATTTTGCATACACTTCGGGACGGTGAATGTAGTTGATGAACTGGTTTGCAAGTTCTGGGTTGGGGGCGTCCTTAAGGATGCACATGCTGTCAAGATAAGAAGGTCCGCCTTCTGCAGGAATAAAGAAGTCTATTGTGTCTGCCCATTTTTCTTCGGGAACTTCTCCGTAGATTACTTCGGCATATCCCTGACACAGCCAGAAGTTTCCGTTTGCAAAGTCCTTGCCAAATCCTTCTGCGTCAAATTTTACAAGGTTGGGCTTCCACTTGCTGTTGATTAAGTCTGCGGCTTCCTTAAGCTGTGCGTCATCAAGTGTGTTGACGTTGTAGCCAAGATATGCAAGTGCATCTCCAAAAACTTCGCGCATGTCGTCCATCATTGTGGCGTGTCCTGCAAACTGTGGGTCTGCAAAAATGTTCCAGTTTCTTTCGTAAGATCCTTCTGGAACTTTTGTCTTGTTTACGCTGATTCCTGCTGCACCAAAGTAATAGGGTACGGCATAAATCATGTCGGGGTCATAGGTTGCCTTTTCAAGAACGAGGGGGTTGATGTGTGAGCGGTTTGTAAGAACACTCTGATCAAGTGGCTGCAACATTCCCTGTGCAATCATGATGGAGGTGTAATCCTGAGAAGGAACTACTATGTCGTAACCTTTTGCACCACCGCGCAACTTTGCATACATCTCTTCGTTTGAAGCGTAACTGTCAACTTTAACTTTGCAGTCAAACTCTTTTTCAAAGTCGCGAAGAACTTCATCGGGAGTGTAGTATGTCCAGTTGTACAAGTATAATGTCTTTCCGTCATTTTTTGAACATGAGGCAAGACCCATAACTAATGCTGATGCAAAAAGCATGACAGCACATGCAAATGCGTTACTTCTTTTCATAAAGCACGCGTCCTCCTATCGTGATGCTGCAAAGTTTTTAAGACCCTTGCGCAAGATGAACGTAATCAAGCAGATTGCAAGAATGAGTACAAATGAAAGCGAGTTAATTACCGGACTTACTCCAAAGCGAATCATGGAGTAGACATACAGAGGCAGTGTTGTACTTCCCGGGCCGCTTACCAGTGAAGTAATTACATAATCTTCCAAAGACATGGTAACGCTCATCATGAATCCCGAAAGAATTCCCGGCATGATTGCAGGAATAATTACCTTGAAGAGCGTCTGTACTTCGTTTGCACCTAAATCGTGGCTTGCTTCTATGATAGAATAGTCAAACTCGTCTACACGGGCGCTTACCATAAGATACACAAAAGGAAGACAGAATGTCGTATGTGCAATAAAAATGGTAAACAGGCCCAGCGACAGTTTTATTCCGCTAAAGAAAATCAGCATAGAAACACCCATAATTACTTCAGGAAGAACCATAGGTAAAAAGCTGATTGACTGTATGTACTTTCGTCCAAAGAATTTGTACCAACTGATTCCTATTGAAGCAAGTGAGCCAATGAGCGTTGCAACCAGTGCAGAAGAAAATGCTACCAGAAGACTCTTTGCAAGTGATGCCCACAGGTCGCCTGATTCAAGAAAGAGCTTTTCGTACCAAACAAAAGAAAAGCGTGTAAAAGTTGTATCTTTGCTTTCGTTGAACGAGTAGAAGATAATGACAAAAAGCGGAATGAATAAAAACAAAAGCGCAAGACACAAAGCTGTGTTTGAAAAACTTATGTGCGTATTATGTTTTTTCCATGAACGCTTAGCATGTCGTGCTGGCTCTGAGGATTTCTTCTTGTTGGCAAAAAGGGAAAACGGATTTTTCATTTCTTTTCTCCTTCTGCTTTGTGCACTTCCTTACCGATTGCAGCGGCAAGGCTTCCTGGCAGGACATCCTCTTTTGCGGAAACTTTCTTGAGTTCTGCATCCTTCTTGTTGGAGGCCAGCATCCACATGATTGCAATCATAGAGATGACTGTTATGAACATGCTGAATGCAGAAGCAAGAGGCCAGTTGCGAACTTTCTGTACCTGGTCAACAATTATGTTGCCCAACATGTAACTGTCTTTTCCGCCTACAAGCTGAGGTACTGTGTATGTTCCAAAAATAGGAATGAATGTAAAAATTAGTGCGCTTACAATTCCGCTTCTTATTCCCGGAATGAGGATTTTAAACATGGACTGAGGCTTTGTGGCACCCAAGTCACGGGAGGCTTCCAGCAGTGCAAAGTCAAACCTGTCTACGGCAGTAAAAATTGGAAGTATTGCGTAGGGTAGATACATGTAAATGCTTACCAAAATTACAGAGCCTTGAGTGTACATAAATTTGTGTGGAACAAAGGGCGTGCCTTTTTTAAACAGATTGTGGAAGAATTCCAGTACACCGTTAAACAGGCCGTTGTCTCCAAGAATGGTCATCCATGCAAAAATGCGGATAAGGCTGTTTGTAAGGAATGGAATTACGACAAGGATAAGGAGCAATGTCTGATGCTTGCTTCTTGCCATTGCATATCCGCAGGGAAGTGCGATGATGATTGTTATTGCTGTAGAAATTACCGTTATCCAAAGTGTGCGCAGAAAGATGAGAGCGTATGCCTTTGAAAACATCTGCTTGTATGCGGTAAGGGTAAATTCTTTTACAACTCCGCCGTATACATCACGCTTCATGAAGGAGTATGCAACGATAATCAGAAGAGGGACTACAAAGAAAATTGTAAACCAGACGCCCATGGGCCATGCGTATGCTGGTCCCGGATTTGCCTTGTGGTACTTTTGGGCGTGAGCCATGGAGGCGGCTTTTAGCTGAGGACTTTGCTTTGGCTTTTCGTTCATTTGTTTATGTCCTCGACGATGTATCCGTCATTTGCTGCCCATGAAATGTACACGGTGTCTTTCCATGCAATCTCTGGTCCGTCGTCCATGTAGTTTATGTGTTGCTTAAACACTTTTACAATAGTGCCGTTTTCAAGGCGCACATAAAACTTTGACTGGAATCCAGTGTAGACAGGTTCTTCAACAATTCCCTTAAATACATTGATGTCTTTGCGTCCTGCAAACTTTGGTTCTTCCGTGGTAATGCGGATTTTTTCTGGACGGATTGTAAAGGCAACCTTCTGTCCTTCGTTGGTGTGCTCGTAGTCGGTAACGAGAATGTTCTTGTCTTCCTCGCGCATAGCGGCAGTTTCGCCAGTGAGCTGTGCCTGCATTCCAAGAGCGGGTGTGTTAAGAGTAACATTGTATTCAGTGTCACCAGAGGCAGCCTTGTACTCTTCGCATTTTACTACAGTGCTTTCGAAGAGGTTTGTTTCGCCAATGAACTGTGCCACAAACTGAGTTGCAGGGCTTTCGTAAATTTCAAAGGGTGTGCCAACCTGAAGAACATGCCCCTGATTCATTACGGCAATGCGGTCGCTAACGGCAAGAGCTTCACTCTGGTCGTGAGTAACATAGATGAATGTAATACCAATTTTGTCATGGAGTGCATCAAGGTCAACAAGAAGACTTGAGCGGAGTTTTGCATCCAGTGCAGAAAGCGGTTCGTCAAGAAGAAGAACTTTTGGCTCGTTAATAAGGGCACGGGCAATGGCAACACGCTGCCTCTGTCCGCCAGAAAGCTGGTTGGGCTTTTTGTACATGTGGGCTTCAAGCTGAACAAGACGAAGGTATTCCTTTACCTTTGCGTCAATTTCTTCTTTGGGAAGTTTGCGCAGTTTGAGTGGGAAGGCAACATTGTCGTAGACAGACATGTGTGGGAAGAGTGCGTAACTCTGGAAGACGGTGTTGCTTTCTCGTTTGTTTGGCGGAAGCGAAACTATGTTTTTGTCGTCAAACAGAACAGCACCCTCATCAGGAAATTCAAATCCTGCTATGATTCTTAAGAGCGTTGTTTTTCCGCAGCCTGAAGGTCCCAAGAGAGAAAAAAATTCCCCCTGCTTAATCGTAATGTTAATGTCGTCAAGGGCATGGAAATCTCCAAAGTGCTTTGAGACATGGTCAATAGAAACTGTACTTCCGTTCACTGCGTACAACTCCCTTAAAAATAAAATGGTAACTCTCTTCTTATTACTAATAGGTAGACTTGTCAATAGATTTGCGGAAAAAAAACTGAAAAAAAATAATCCCTACATAATACGAGATAAAATGATAAAAATGGCAGTTGAGCCAAATATGCTAATCATGGGATTCTTAAACAGCCTGTGAAGAAGAACGACAGCGGCAATGCTTATGAAGTAGGGAAGTCCAAATGGCATTTGTGTAAGAGAAATGTCCTTAAGGCTGTAGACGATAAGAATTGCGATTATCATTGAGGGAATGTATTTTTCTATAAAGCGGATTAGGGCAGGCGGTTCCTTTCTGCTAAAGAGTGCAAAGGGAAAAAGACGCTCGCTAAAAATTATTACCGCTGCAAGGGCTGTAGCGGCAAGAGCCATGGAAAGTGTAAGTGGTTCGTTCATTTTTGCTCTCCCTTGTAAAATGATTTTGCCCTTACCATGACTATTGCTGCTATGGCAAAAACGATTGCGGCAAGAATTATGTTTGACGACGGAAGTATACCTACTTTGTTTAATGCAATTGCGGCAGTTCCTGTAAGAAGTCCAATTAGGGGCGGAACAAAATCCTTGGACTTTTGAATCTGTTCCATGAGGATTACTACAAAGAGTGCAGTAAGAGCAAAATCAATTCCCGTAAGGTACTGCATCAGATTGTAGTGAATGAGTATGTTGCATGCCACCGCTCCTATAAGTGTGCCTAGAATCCAGTACAGCTGGTCTAGCAGAGCAATGAGTCCGTAGAATGTTCCCTTGTTTACATTTGCAGGGGCTTCAATGCTGGTAAGGAGGGCATAGGTTTCATCAGTAAGGGCAAAGATAAGGTAGGGCTTCCATTTTCCGCAGTCTTTAAATTTTGTAATCAGAGAAAGTCCGTAAACTATGTGTCTTATGTTTACAAAAAGTTCCGTTATAAAAACTTCTTGCAGTGATGCGCCAGAGGTAAAAAGTCCTACTGCAACATACTGTCCTGCTCCAGCATACATTGTAATGCTCATAACAAGAGACATCCACCAAGGATAGCCAGCGTTTACAATCATCAGTCCAAAGGGAATCCCTATTGCAATGTAACCGAAAAAAATTGGAGAGGAAACATGTAGACACTGTTTGAGCAGGTAACGGTTCATGGGCGGATTATACCATTTGTAAACACTTTACGCAAATGCGAGTATGAAGTAAAATTGATGCATGAAGTTTACGATTTTAGGAAGCGGTACAAGCCACGGTGTTCCGGTCATTGGATGCGGTTGTGCGGTATGCCGTTCTTCTGATCCTCACGACAATAGAATGAGGTGTTCTGCATTTGTTTCGGAGCCTAAGCATGTTGTAATAGACACTGGCCCTGAATTTAGAATGCAGGCCCTAAGGCAGAATATAAAGTCTTTGGATGCTGTTCTTATTACCCATAGTCATGCAGATCATTTGAACGGACTGGATGATGTGCGGATTTTTAGTCATACAAAATCAGTGGATCCTTCTCATCCCGAGGCAAAAGAAACTGGCGGAAAGGGACTTCCTGTTTATGCAAACGCTGTTACCATAAGGGACATTCACAATCGCTTTGACTATATTTTTATGCCTGTAAAGGAAGGGGGAGGCAAGCCCAAACTGGACATTCAGAATGTGGAAAATTTTTCTGCAGATTCACCCCTTTGCATTGGCGGACTTAGCATTGTGCCAATTCCTCTTTTGCACGGAAGTCTTACTGTAACAGGATATGTGCTTTCGTGCATTCACCCTGACGGAACAAAACATAGCATAGCCTATCTTACTGACTGCAGTTTTATTTCTGACGAATCAATTGAAACGATTAAATCTTGCTCAGGAATTCTTGAACATGCGGTTATAGACGGACTTCGCACTGAACCTCATTCAACACATTTTTCTTTTAAACAGGCGCTTTCTGTTGCGGAAAGAATTTTACCAAGGCACACTTGGCTTACCCACATAACCCACAACATGAGTCACGAAGAAATAAAAAAGTATGTTAATGAAAGTCTTTCTGAGTTTCCTTCTCTTGCTGATGTTGTTCGCTGTGGAGGAAGTGCAGGCCCCGCCTATGACGGTCTTGTTCTGGAGGCCTAGTGAATGTTTGGTGCAAAAAAAAACCGCTCCTAAACAGGGGCGGCTTTAGGTTCAGAAAGCAAGTCTTATTTTGCTTCTGACTTTGCCATGTCTGCTGGCTTTACAGTAATTTTCTTTGGGAGGAAGTCACTGCGCAGACACTGTGTGCAGATGCGGAGGGTTACTGTGCGTCCTTCGATTTCTGTCTTGTACTTGAGTAAGTTTGGCTTCCATGTGCGCTTTGTATGATGATATGACTTGCTCACGCGGTTACCGGTCTGAGTATGCTTTCCGCAAATATCACATGTTCTTGACATATTGTACCTACCTTGTGTAAATCTAAACGGTTCGTTAATTATATAGAAAAATGTTTGTCCGTGTCAAGATGAGAATTGAAAATGTTGCTGCTTTAATATAAACTGGTTAAAAAACTGGTTGACTTTTTGAAATATATGTGTTACATTTGATACAGCAGGAGGTTCCCATGCTTGCACAAAAAAACAATTCCCTTGGACTGGTGGTTGGCGCTTTTCAGGCCAAGACCTATTTCGCAGAACTTTTACGCAAGGTCGAAGATGGCTCCGTGGTTACAATTACGCGCAACGGTCACAATGTGGCGGTCATGCAGAGTCCTAAATCTCTTGGTAACGAAAAGGCTCTTAAGTCTTGGGGGCTTCTCTTGGAGGTAGCTCAGCAGATTTCTGACCAAAACAAGGAAGAGCCTGTTACCCTAAACGACATTCAGGAGTGGAAGATTGAAGGACGAAAATAGTGCTTTTGATCCGCTTGTAGACGGCTTTGTTATGAATGAGCGTGGGGAACTTGAGGATGAACTCCCGGCTGTTGTTATGGATGTCTCCTATCTGGTTTCTGCTCTACTGTGTGAATTTAGTCCTAATGAGTCGGAATCTCCCCGTGCCTTTATTCAGAATTTGCTTTCTAAAAACGGACAGATTGTTGTTCCCCAGTTGTTCTGGTTTGAAGTGGGCAATGTGCTACTGAATGCTTCCAGACCAAAGAAAAACGGTTTTCCAGCACGCATAAGTCTGGTTCAGTTGGACTCAATCACCTATCTTCTGGGGGATTTGCCTATATATACCGACAGTCAGCCTAATGCAGAAATCCGTTCCAGAATAATGCGCATGGCTCAGGAAGAAGGGCTTTCCTATTACGATGCAAGTTATCTTGAGCTTGCCAGGCGAAAGTGCCTTAGCCTTAAGACTCTTGATTTGGAACTGCTTGCGGCTTCGGGTAAGGTGTGAATTTTTTGGGAAGAGTTTGTGTGCCCTCCGCTTGCCGTAAGAGGTTGCTATTTTGCTGACTCTTGTTTCTGTTTGCAAATGGGGGGCTTTTGTCTGCTAACTGTCGCCCTGTGTGTCCTCTGTTCGTGGCGGAATTTTCTGCTTCCAGGCTGCAATAAGATAGTAGGGCACAAATGTAAAGAGACGCAAAAAGAGTACGCGGAATTTTTCACTGGGGCGAAATAAGAATCCTCGGGTTACCACAAGGGAAGCCTGTTCTTCTTCCGTAAGTTCCGTGTTTAGTCCCCACCACAGTGGATACAGAATGAGCATGACACAGGGAACAAGAATCACCAGATAGTGGTTTATGCCCCACAGTCCCAAAACAGCTGCCGCGATAAATGAAAGGTTAAGCACAATGCTAAGTGTGCGGTGGGCTAGGATGCACAATCTTGATAGAGACTCCTTGGTCCTGTTCCAGAATGCAAAGCAGAAAATGCCTGCTACTATTCCAAAAACGACAAGTGCTGTAATGATTTTACTTGCCATAGGTTTTTTCTATCTCCAGAATTTGGTCGCGGATTACAGAAGCCTGCTCGTAGTCTAGACGATCGGCGCATTCTTCCATCTCTTTTTTGAGGGCAGAGACAAGCTTCTTCCTCTGTGCAGGAACAAACAGGTTGGCGGTCTTTTTAAGAGTTTCAAGTTCAATTCGGGCGTTTTCTTCTGCGTCAACTTTCTGATGCTCAAGAATGTCTTCTATGGCCTTTTTAATTGTCCTTGGCGTAATGTTGTGTTCCTTGTTGTATGCTTCCTGAATGCTTCGTCTTCGGCGAGTTTCGTCAATGGCTTCCTTCATTGCGTCACTCATGCGGTCGGCATACATGACGACTTTTCCCTCTGCGTTTCTTGCTGCTCGTCCAATAATCTGAATCAGGCTTGTGGTGCTCCGTAAGAATCCAATTTTGTCAGCGTCAAGAAGGGCTATAAAGCTTACCTCGGGAAGGTCAATTCCCTCTCGCAAAAGGTTAATTCCAATGAGCACATCAATTTCTCCTGAGCGAAGACTTTTTAAAATCTCTACCCGTTCAAAAGTGTCTATTTCGCTGTGGATGTACTTTACCTTCATGCCTAGACCGATAATGTAGTCTGTTAGGTCTTCTGCCATTTTTTTTGTAAGGGTAAGAATCAAACTTCGTTCCTTTTTTGCAGTCCGTTCACTTACTTCCTTATAAATGTCTTGCATCTGTCCTTCGCTGGGCCTTACTTCTACGATTGGGTCAAGGAGTCCCGTGGGGCGGATAATCTGCTCTACAACCTGAGTACTCTGCTTTACTTCTTCCTTTCGGGGCGTTGCCGTAACATAAATCACCTGATTCATCTTTGCGGTAAACTCGTCAATTTTAAGGGGCCTGTTGTCCAGTGCGCTAGGCAGTCTGAATCCAAAGTCTACAAGGTTCTGCTTGCGGCTTCTGTCTCCCTCGTACATGGCGCCAATTTGTGGAACTGTAACATGGGCTTCGTCTATCATGCACAGAAAATCATCGGGAAAGTAGTGGAGCAATGTTGCCGGAGGTTCTCCGCTTTTTCGTCCTGCAATGGGTGCCGAATAATTTTCTATGCCAGAGCAGTAGCCCATTTCCTTCATCATTTCTATGTCGTAAGTTACTCTTGTCTTAAGGCGGTCGGCTTCCAAGAGTTTTTTCTGGGAAAGAAGCACTTCTACCCGTTCTTCCATTTCTTTCTGGATTCTTTCTGTGGCAACTGTAAGCTGGTCCTGAGGAACTACAAAATTCTTTGCAGGATAAATTGTCGTCTCGTCCAGTTCTTCCGTAATTTCTCCGCTTATTGCATTGAATCGACTTATGCGAGAAATTTCGTCCCACTCAAGTTCTATTCTGTAGGCTTCGTCAAACTCCATGTAGGGAGGATATATTTCTATGATGTCTCCCTTGCGCCTAAAACTTCCTCTTTCAAGCACGGCGTCATTTCTTGTGTACTGAATGTGGGTAAGGTCCAGCCCCAACTGATGAAGATCGGGTACTTCTCCTTTTTCAAGATGAATCCTCATGCTCTTGTAAAGTTCTGGCATTCCCAGTCCGTAAATGCAGCTTACTGTTGCAATGACAATTACATCTCGTCGCTCCATGAGGCTGTAGGTTGCTGCCATTTTCATTTGGTCTATTTCTTTGTTGATTGAGGCGTCTTTTTCTATATAAAGGTCCCGTGCAGGAACATAGGCTTCTGGCTGATAGTAGTCGTAGTAGCTTACAAAGTATTCCACTGCGTTATTGGGAAAGAATGTTTTGAATTCTCGGTAGAGCTGGGCCGACAAGGTTTTGTTGTGGCTTATGATGAGGGTAGGGCGCTGTACGGCTTCGATAATTTTTGCCATGGTAAAGGTCTTACCGCTTCCGGTAACACCTTTAAGGGTCTGATACTTGTCTCCCCGCAAAAATCCTTTTGCTAACTTTTCAATCGCCTCCGGTTGATCACCAGATGGAGCAAAGTCTGATACAACTTCAAATTTTCTCATGGGCTACCTCATTATTGCACAAAGCCTTATGATTCCGCCTCAAGGGTAACGCGGAGTTTTTCGTACCTGCCGTTTCTGTATACCGTCACCGTTATTGTGTCACCGGGCTTCTTATCTTCTAGAGCGCTGTAGTAATCTGCAAGAGTGCCCACATCTATTCCGTCTATGCCTGTAATTATGTCGCCTCCCAAATAAATTGTCTGGGCGTTCCTGCTTGTTCCGTAGCGTACTGCATTTGTTCCGCCCTTAAGACCCGCCTTTTCGGCACTACTTCCTCCTGCAACAGAACTTACAATCATTCCTGTAGAAATTCTGTAGCCTGCATAGTTTGCAATTCTGCTAGAGTTTTGCACCAAAGACACCCGTAAAATTCCTCGGTTAACTTTTCCGTACAAAAGCAGATCGCTTACAACCCTCCGTGCAGTGCTTACCGGAATTGCAAATCCCACTCCGCTGGAAGAGCCACTAGAAGAATATATTATGGTATTGATTCCAATCATGCGTCCCTGGCTGTCAAGAAGAGGACCTCCAGAGTTGCCCGGGTTAATGGCCGCATCAGTCTGAATCATGTTGCGGATTATGACACTTGTACTTTCTTGAATTGGTCTTCCCAGTCCAGAGATAATTCCCGTTGTCATGGTTCGCTCAAAGCCAAAGGGGTTTCCAATTGCAATTACTTTCTGACCAACTTTAAGAGTGTCTGAGGAACCAAAAGAAATAGTCTTTAATTCTTTTGATTCGGGAGGATTGAACTTAAGAACTGCAATGTCGCTTTCTTCATCCTGACCTATGACAGTTCCCTCGTAAGAAGTTCCATCAGCAAGGGAAATTGTAATTGTGCTTGCGTTTTCTATAACATGAACATTTGTAACCACATAGCCCCTTTTGTCAATTATGCTTCCTGAACCTGAACCGCTAGAGGTAACCACTGGCTCAAGAAACCAGTCGTAACCCATGACCTGAGTTGTAATGTTTACGACAGCTTCGTTACATTTTTCGTACACGCTGATGTTTTGCAGTTCGTCCTGAGTGTACTGCGAACTATCACCCGAAACGGTAAGCACTGGTGTGTTTGTTTGCAGAGTAAAATCTTCTGGGGTAAGTGAGGAGCCTTCTTTGGCATCTTCCACATCTTCTGCAAGTTTTACATCTTCTGTAGGGGAGGCTTTGCTTCCTCGTAAAAGTGAGGGAACAAGAAAAAAAACAATAAGGGCCAGTGCCGCAACAGAAAGACCCGTTATCAGCGAAGCAAAAACAATATGTCGTCTTGAGTAAAGTTTCATGCCGACACTATATGCCAAAAGCCCTCCTTTAGGCAAGTGAAAACTTCTTGAAACTGTATCGCTCTTGTGGTAAACTTCCATAAATTACTTGATGGAGATATTTTCTTATGGTAGCAATTATCGTTGGACTTATTCTTATTGCATTCTGCGTTTTCGCATGTCTTCCCATGGGTCTTGCATGGGGACTTGATGTTGTTGCATTTCTTAAGGGATTTGCACCCGTGTTTGCCGCTTTTGTAGGACTGATTGCGATTTTCATTGGTATTGCAGACCTTAAGGATAAAAAGGAAGCAAAAAAGGAAGAACAGGCTGCCAAAGCCGCTTCCGAGCAGAAATAGGGTTTCCTCTTGACATGGGAGCCAAAAATGTGCTATATTCTCTTACCCCGTATATAGTGCGGATGTCCTCACATGTCCGTGCAGTTCATGGTGTGATGCAAAGCCGTGAGCAACTTTTATGGAAGGTTAAACAATGAAAACTATTTTCGCAAAGAAAGACGAAGGCAAGAGCGACTGGTACATCATTGATGCATCAGGAAAGACTCTCGGACGCGTTGCAGCAAAAGCAGCAGCTGTACTACGCGGAAAGAACAAGGCAACCTACACACCCAACGAAGCTTGTGGTGATTGTGTAGTCATCATTAATGCAGACAAGATTCAGGTTTCAGGCAATAAGCATGAGGAAATGATGTATCGCCACTATACAGGATTTGTAGGCGGACTCAAAGAGCAGTCTTTTGACACTCTTATTGCAAAGCATCCTACAGAGCCCCTCCGCCGCACAATCGCCGGTATGCTTCCTCACAATCGTCTTGGTCGCCGCATCATCGGTAACCTTAAGATTTATGCAGGCAGCGAGCATCCTCATGTTGCTCAGAACCCAAAACCGCTTGAAGTGTAATAGGAGTCTATCGTGGTAAAGAATATTGCAATTGGAACAGGAAGAAGAAAGACAGCCGTTGCCCGCGTTTATCTGCGTGACGGTTCTGGAAAAATTGTTGTAAACGGAAAGGACATCAAGGAATACTTTGCTACAAACGAGCAGGTTCGCCTTGTACGCCAGCCCCTTCTGGTTACTTCAAACGACAACAAGTTCGACATCCTTATCAATGTATATGGTGGAGGTCTTAACGGACAGGCTGCGGCTTGCCTTCATGGACTTTCTCGCGCGCTTACACAGGTTGACCCTGACTGCCGCACATCACTTAAGGCAAACGGTTACCTTACACGCGATTCACGCATGGTAGAACGCAAGAAGTACGGTCAGCGTGGTGCACGCCGCCGCTTCCAGTTCAGTAAGCGTTAGTTCCAACGCATTAGCGTTAGTCTTTGGATTATTTGTGGTAATTCAAGAGATAGAGCAGACTTCGCCCGGTGTATATAAACTTACGCCTGAGGCTGGGTCTGCCTTTTTTTTGCGTGCCGAATATTTTTTGCAGGATGAAAGCCTGAACTTTATTTCTCGCTTTACCTGCCGCCTCTGTCCTCAAAGCGAAGAACCCGAACCTGTTGTAGAGGAAGACATTTTGTATGCCTCCCTGTGCTATGCCGCAGAAAGTGCCGCAATGACCTATCTTGCCCGGGCAGAACAGTACAGGGTCTCCCTTGCAAAAAAACTTCTTGCCAAGGGAATAGATAAAAATGTAATCAAAGTTGCGTTGAATCATCTAGAAGAAGTTGGTTACCTCGACGACTACCGCTTTGCCGGGGCTTGGCTTAGAAACCGCTCCATAGACCATGCGGAGGGAAGAACCCGTCTAGAAGCAGAACTCTTTTCTAGGGGAGTTAAACGGGAAGATGCAAAACGCGCCCTTGACGAATACTGTGCTAGTGTGGACGAAGAATCAGTCTGCCGCCGCGCTCTGGAAAAACTCCTAAGAAAAAAGGTCCCCTCAGAAAAACACTATGCCGCCCTTGTACGACTAGGCTTTTCCTCCTCCACAATCCGAAGCATCCTTTCTGGCTCTGAATGCTAAGAGACTGTGCTTTTAAGTTTGAATCATGTAGGCAGAATTCGTAAGCAAAAGGAGCAGTACATGCGGTAAGAAAATGTGGCAGCATGCAAATTTGCAATTTTGGAGGTTTGTGATATAATGGACTCTTGAGGTTTTTATGTCCAACAATAAGTCCATAATGTATTCGGCACTTGAAGTTGCAGGTTTTTGCGGTGTTGTAAATCAGACTGCAATCAACTGGATACGGAACGGCTATTTAAAGGCCTTTACCACACCTGGCGGACAGTTTAGAATTTATCCTGACGATTTGATTACCTTTATGCGTGAACGGGACATGCGCATTCCAGAAGCTGTTCTTAATGCTGCTGCTTCCAATGCCGAAGAAAGCGAAGACCTTAAAACTGTTCTTGTAGTTGATGACGATGCCTCTTTAAACGATATACTCTGCACCTACCTTAGAAAAAAAATTGATGAAAGCTTCGCAGAAGGTTATAAGGCGCTGACTGTAGTTCAGGCCTACGATGGCTTTGACGCAGGAAGTAAGATGGCTGTTCTTAAGCCTGCCGTTGTTGTCCTAGACTTGGATTTGCCCGGCATAGACGGATTTGACTTGTGTCGTCGCATAAAGGAAGACAGTCAGTACGAAAAACCATCCGTCATCATAGTAACCGCTTTGGAAGATTCTGGCACCGAAGAAAAATGCCGCGAGTTGGGAGTTACCGCCTACTTTAAAAAGCCCGTTTCCTTTTCTGAACTGTGGGAATGCATCTGCACTGAATTGGCTTAGACTAAAATTATCCTTTGGGAATTTTGCTAATAAAAAAGCCAGCCGATTTATGAAGTGTACTTAACAGAAGCGCACTTCATTTACGACTGGCTCTTTTTTTTGCCTTACTGTTACTCTTTTGAATCTGCCTTTTACCGCAGTATTCCGTCGTAGTAGTAGGCTGGTCCGCTTATGGTTCTTTCAAGAGACTGCTCTACAGCCTTTGGAAGTCCTGCAGAACTTGAAGAAGTTGCGGAAGAAAACTGAGTCATTGCTTCCGTAAACAAATCGTAGAAAGACTGGCTTTCTTCATACTTGAACTCAACCTCTTCGTATTCTTCTCCGTCAAAGGCCCTGTTCTGCATGGTGGGAACCGCATTCTTGTCCTGCATAAGAACTTCGTCAATCAGTCCGTTCTTTAAAGCCTGAGCAGCAGTGTAAATTCTTCCGTCTGCAAGAGTCTTTACATCGTCTACTGGCATTCCTCTAGAGTCTGCCACAATGCCCACAAACTGTTCGTAGGCTTCGTCTGCAATGGACTGCATTATCTGAACCTGCTCTGCGGTAAGGGGTTCGTTGTAGTTGCCCATGTTCTTGTTTTTGCCCGAATGGATTGTGGTGTACTTGATTCCGTACTTTTCCATAAGGCCCGTAAGGTCAACGGAAGAACCTGCTATTACGCCAATGCTTCCCGTAAGGGTGTTGCGGTTTGCCATGATGTAGTCTGCCGCGCATGCAATGTAATATCCGCCGCTTGCCGCCATGGACTGCATGTAGGCATAGACAGGACGACCTGTTTCCCTCTTGTAGTCAAGAAGTGCAAGGTATGTTCCGTCCGCCTCGTAAACAGTTCCGCCGGGGGAATCAATTACAAGCAGTATGCCCACATTGTTTGAATCTTCCTTGAGCATGTCTATGCTTTCCAAAAGCCATTCTTGATTGTAGCTAGGTCCTTCGGCCTCAATGGTTCCTGTAATGTAAATCTTTGCAAGATATTTTGAATACTTGGGAATCTTTGGTCCGTTGTCAGACTTGTTTTGAGTGGTAAAGGGAAAGCGGGAAAAGTTAAATCCTGAATTCTGGGAACTTGAACTTGACGGCTGCCATGTGGTGTAGTCGCTGTTCTTGCTTCGTGCAGAAATTATGGATGTTACGACGGAATAAACTACCGCAATTGCAATGACTGCGATAAATACTATGAGTCCAGTCTTTTTATTTTTGTCATTCTTGTTGTCGTTGTTTTCAAAGTCTGACATTGTATTTTACTCCGTAGTTTCAGAGTCTGATGTTTCTTCTGATGCTGTTGATGTAGGCGCAAGGCTTTCTCCGTTCTGGACAGTCTCCGTGCTTCCTGAAAAATTTTCCTGTGCTCCAGGAAGTGTGGGGTCTGTGGGACCAAAGTCTTCTGGAGTAAGTGTTCCGTTTTTAAGAGCCTGAGCCTTAAGTGCATGGTAGGCGTTAGTATAAGACATTTCCATATAGGGGATGAGCCAGAAGTACAGAATGCCCAGCGTAAAGGGTGCAAGTATCATCCATCCAAGGAAGCTTAATTCCATTACAAAAAGGTCTCCCTTGTAGCCTTTTGTCATTGCCATGCTCAGCTTCATTGCTTTTCTTACGCCAACATTGGGATGCTCTGCAAGGATGTAGAACATCTGTGAGTAGGCGAATGACTTTACAATGCCAGGAATGTAGAAGAGAAGTGCCCACAGGAATACCCAAAGAGTATACCAGAGGAAGCCCAAAAATCCCTGAAGCCACAAGTTGAATCCCTTTATAAATGTAGAGAAACTGAGTTGTTCTTTTGTTCGTGACATGACGATGTAGAATCTGTTTGTAGCAATGAGTACTACTGCCTCTACAAAGATGAGTGCCAGAGAGGGAAGAAGCAGTGACGGCACGTTGTAGTCTGCAATTGTGTATGAGTCACCGTAATATATTTGCGATGCAATTGCCTCTGGACCTCCTTTAATGATTGTAGGTAGCTCAAGTAAGAAAGCTATTGCCATTGTGAACAGCGTAATCAAAACCGGTGTTAGATAGCGGCCTTTAAGCTGCTGCTTTGCAATTTGTTTGTAGGATGGTCTGTCAAACATAAAAATCTCCTTAAAATTAGTTTGCATTTAAATGATATCGATTTTGTGTATGTACATCAAGTGCCGATGCATAAATAGCACCGCAGAAATAAAAACAGGCTCTCAGAGAAAAATGCCTGCAAAAAAGGCTTCACTCGCGTTCGCTCGTTGCAGAATTTTTTTGCAGTCCCTTTTCTCTTACGCCTGTTTTTATTTCTGCGAACTTCTTTGTAACGGACTTTTGTGTATAAAAAATGTGCAGATGTTTTGTATGCAGGCTTTTCCCTACGCACACTTCACCTGAATGAGGCTTCTTTGGGTAACAGGCGTTCTCCCTGTCGGGATTAGAATTTTTTTGCAGTCCCTTTTCTCTTACGCCTGTTTTTATTTCTGCGAACTTCTTTGTAACGGACTTTTGTGTATAAAAAATGTGCAGATGTTTTGTATGCAGGCTTTTCCCTACGCACACTTCACCTGCATGAGGCTTCTTTGGGTAACAGGCGTTCTCCCTGTTGGGATTAGGATTTTAGTAGCTCTGAGTAGTAGCGGTTTTCTATGCAGGAGCGGTCTATGCCGGTCAGTTCCAGAATGGCAAGCAGTTCCTGCTGGCAGAATTTTTGTTCGGCTTCGTCGGTGGTGTTGGTAAGAATTTCTATTTCGAGAAAATCACCTAGAGGGGGAACTCTGCACAGTTCAAGAGTAGCCCTGTGTCCGCTTTCCAGATTCATGGTCCAGTCCATTACATCCTTGTGCTTTGTAAGGCGGACTGTAAACATGCAGTCAGAAAAAAAAGTTTCCAGTACTCCAGGATTTTCTATTGCCGACTCCAGTTCCTCGTTTACTTCTGTGGTAATTCCGTTTTCACTTTTTTTAAGTTCCTTTCGCTTGTAGGTAAGCACTGCGCTTCTGTTTTTATTTTCATCAGTTTCTCTTCTTATGCGGATTGAAGGAGTCTTTACAAAAGCGTCTGTCTGAGGAAGTGCCCAGTATGTGTCGTCCCGGGAAAGAGCTCCTTTAAATTCCGCAATTTCGTTCAGTGTTTTTATGAGAGATTCTCTGTCGCTTACATGTGCCTTTAGTTCAATTTCTTTCATGACTGCCTTCCTACTTTTTGTGCATAAAAAAAGAGGCTGCCCTAGGAACTTAACTTCCAAGAAACGACCTCTTTGGACTTAAAATTACAGACGCTCCGGATCTGTTCCGTTGGATTCAACTTTGCCCATGACGGCAACGACTGTATTTTCTGCCTTAAGTTTTTCGGCGGGAATGACATTACCGTCAATCTTTTCTCCGTTAAGGGTAAGGCTTACAATTCCTTTGCATACATGGTCTGGGTTCTGAACATCAATGTGCAGGACCTTTGAGCGGAAGCGGCGCTGAACTTTAAAGCCGTCCCAACTGTCAGGAACGCAGGGGTCAATCATCATACCTTCGTACTGGGGACGAATGCCCAGAATGTACTGGGTAAGGCTGTAGTAAGCCCATGTTGCCGCACCGCTAAGCCATGAGTTGCGGCAGTTTCCGGCGCGAGGACTGAATGTGCTGTATGTGGTCTGTCCCTGAACATAAGGTTCGCACTGACGGATTTCTGCCCTGTCGTTGTATGCGGCAGGAAGGGCCGCCTTGCAGTATTCGTAGGCGCGGTTACCGTTACCCAGCATTGTCTCTGCAATGATTCCCCATCCCTGAGTGTGGTTGAAGATTCCTGCATTTTCCTTTATGCCTGAATTAAAGACAACAGCACGCATGACATCTATGCTTGTCTTTGAGAATGGAGGCGCACAAAGCATGAGTCCGTAGGGAGTTGCAAGTTTTTCCTTTACGGTCTGCATACATTCCTTTGCCTGCTCAGGTGTTGCTGCATTTGAAAGAACTGCCCAAACTTGGGTGTTAAAGTAAACCTGTCCTTCTTCGTAAGTTTTTGTTCCGTATACTGTACCGTCTTCGCCAATGGCCCAAATCCACCACTTGCCGTCCCAGCATTTTTTCTGAATGGCTTCGTCAAGTTTTTTCCTTTCTGCCAAAGCCCATTCTGCTTCGTCGTTTTTGCCAAGGCGTCTGCTTATGTCTGCATAGGTTGTAAATCCAAGGCGCAACTGAAATGCTACAAAGAGACTTTCTCCGTGATAGCCCAGTTTAAGACAGTCGTTCCAGTCGGCCAAAAGTCCGCAGGGAATTCCGTCCACGCCCATGTGGTTTAGGTTGAACAGAAGGGCTTGCTTAAGGTGACCGTAAACAGTTGCTTCCCCGTGGTCAGCATAAGGAACTACTTTGTTATACAGTTCAAACTTTCCGCTTTCTGCAATGTAAGCAGGAACCGCATTAAAGAACCAAAGACAGTCATCTGAGCGGTAGTCTTCTTCTGCAGGTGCCTTTTCGTGACCAGGATTGTGCTCTGTCTTGATTACTGGAATTGCTCCTCCGTTTGCAACCTGACCAGAAAGCATGCGGTACATGCGCTCTTCTGCGTCTTCTGGAATTGCGGCACTTACGCCAAGAATGTCCTGAACGCTGTCTCTAAATCCAAGTCCGTCCCTTTCTCCGTTGTAGACAAGGCTTGCGGCACGGCTCCAGGCAAATGTAATGAGGCAGTTGTAAAGTCCCCACATGTTTACTGTATGGTTAATGTCTGCATCGGGAGTTTGGGCAATAAAGCTGTCCAGTTTTGCATGCCAGTTTTTAATTAGCCTGTCAAGTTCTTCATCAGCCCGCTTTGTGTTTCCAAATTCCTTTACAATTTTTCTTCCGCGGATTTCTGAATCGCCAATGCCAACCAGAATCATAATTTCTTTTGTTTCGCCAGATGCAAGTTCAATGTCTGCCTGCATAGAACCACATGCGCTGTCACCAAAGGCAAGGGAGTTTTTGCATTTGCCGTTTATTACAGCCTCTGGTTCTTTGTAGCTTCCGTAAGTTCCAATGAAACTTGTGCGGTCTGTGTCGTAACCAGCAACAGGTGCGCCAACTAAAGCCATCCATTCGTTCATGTTGATGTCGTTTGTCTGAATGTCCTTTCTTTGGCGTAAAAGGTTGTCTTCGCTGGAAAGTCCGATTATTCCGTCCTTGTAGACGCCCTTTGCAATAAAGAGTGAGTACTGAAGGTTAACCTGATCCTGTTCTGTCATCCACTGGTTTGAGAATTCGCAGTAGCTGAATGCAGACAACTTTCTTTTTTTGTTAGAAGTGTTTGTAAGTTTGAGCCTCCAGTATTCAAATACCTGTCCAAGGGGAACATAATATGTGGCCTCGCTTTTGATTCCTGCATATTCGGCTGTAAAAATTGAATAGGCTGTTCCGTGGCGGCAGGTGCTCTTGTAGTCGTTAAGATTTTTTCCTACTGGTTGCCAGCTAGCACTCCAGTAGTCCTTGCTTTCGTTGTCGCGGATATAGAAATAGCGTCCCGGCTGATCCATGGGAACGGCGTTAAACCTGAGTCGCATAAAGCGTCCTCTTGCACCAGACTTGTAAAATCCGTAGCCGCCTGCATTGTTCGTAATAACAGCACCATATTCCGTAGAGCCAAGATAGTTGCTCCATGAAAGAGGGGTGTCTGGACGCGTAATGACATATTCCTTTTTGTCATCGTCAAAGTATCCGTAATTCATAAAAACTCCTTGCACAAAGGCAAATTTGTACCCATTTTAGCCTATGTGAAAATGAATGTCTACTGTAATTATTAAAGGCGTAAATTTCATTTTTTGTACCGTCCCCTTTGCAGGCTAACCTTTACCAGAAGCACGCCAATGTGATATACTTTGCCCATGAATACTTTTCCATTGAACCACAGCCAACTGGCTGAACTTGCAAAAAAATATCCCACACCCTTTTATGTTTACGACGAAAAGGGTATTAGGGACAACATGAAATACTTTACAAAAGCCTTTAGCATTTTTCCCCAGTTTAGAGAATACTTTGCAGTAAAGGCTCTTCCCAATCCATACATTCTGCGCATTCTTGAAAGTGAAGGATGCGGTGCCGACTGTTCAAGCCTGCCCGAACTTATGCTTAGCGAAAAAAGCCGCATTACTGGGCATAGGGTCATGTTTACCAGCAACGACACTCCTGCAGAAGAATTCCGCTATGCATACAAAAACGGTAACATCATCAATCTTGACGACATAACCCACATTCCCTTTTTAAAGGATGCCCTAGGCGGAAAATTTCCCGACACCATCTGCTTCCGCTACAATCCCGGTCCACTTAAGCAGGGAGGAAACGCAATAATTGGTAAGCCGGAAGAAGCAAAGTACGGCCTTACTCACGACCAGATGATTGAGGCTTACAAAATCTGCAAGGCCGAGGGAGTAAAGCATTTTGGACTTCACACCATGGTGGCCTCCAACGAACTTAATCCTGAGTTTTTTGTTGATACAGCTCGTCTTGTCTTTGACCTTGTGCTTGAGGTTCAGAAGGAATGCGGAGTAAACATAGAGTTTGTAGATTTAGGCGGAGGAATAGGAATCCCCTACAAACCTGGACAGAAAAAAGTTGACCTTGAATATGTGGCAAAAAAAATCCGTGAGGAATACGACAGAAAAATTCTTCCTGCAGGACTTGATCCTCTTGCAATTTATTTTGAATGCGGAAGACCAATTACAGGACCCTACGGTTGGCTTGTTACAAAAGTCATTCACGAAAAAAATATCTACCGCTCATACATTGGTGTGGATGCAAGTATGGCAGACCTTATGCGTCCTGGCATGTACGGGGCATATCATGAGGTAACTGTAAGCGGAAAAGAAAACGCTCCATGCGACAGGGTTTACGATGTTGCCGGCAGCCTTTGCGAAAACTGCGACAAGTTTGCGGTTCAGCGTTCTCTTCCCAAAATAGACATGGGAGATTTGCTGATAATTCACGATGCTGGAGCACACGGCAGGTCAATGGGATTCAACTACAACGGAAAGCTTCGCGCAGGAGAACTTCTTCTTCGTACAGACGGTTCTGTAGTTCAAATCCGCAGGGCAGAAACAATAGACGACTATTTTGCAACCTTGGACTTTACAGGACTTGATTCCTTTAAGGCGTAAGTAGAAGTTGCGAAAGGAGTATTTATGAAACTTGGATTTATTGGCATGGGAAACATGGCACAGGCTTTGGCTGGGGGATTTATTGCGGCAAAAAAAGTAGAGCCTTCAAATATTTATGCGTTTGCCCCAAATCAGAAAAAACTTTTGCAGAATGCGGAAAGCCTGGGATTTACTCCCGTAGACTCGTTAAAAAAACTTGCCTCGTCAGAACATATTGACATTTTTGTAATGGCATGCAAGCCCTATCAAATTGAATCAGTTCTTGCCGAATGCGGTAAGGATTTGCTCTGTGCAATGCAGAAGGGCTCTTCTCTTGTTTCTGTCGCCGCCGGATGGGATTACGACGCTTACGAAAAAGCTTTTTCAAGTTACGGTAAAAATCCAAAGGTTCAGTTTGTAATGCCCAACACTCCTGCCATGGTTGGTGAGGGCGTGTTCCTCTTTGAAAAGAAAAATTCCCTTGATGCTGATGTTAGAAAGACAGTGGAAGAACTTTTTTCTTCGTTGGGACTGGTAAAGGAACTTCCTTCTTCCCTTATGGGAATAGGTGGAGCCGTAACGGGATGCGGTCCTGCATTTGTGGACCTCTTTATGGAAGCCTATGCCGACGCCGCAGTCAAATACGGAATCTCTCGAGCCGATGCCTATGAACTTGTTGCCCAGACTGTGCTTGGTTCTGCAGCGCTCTGCCTTAAGACGGGACAGCACCCGGCAGTACTAAAGGATGCTGTATGTTCTCCTAACGGAACCACAATCTGTGGAGTTGCCGCTTTAGAAAAAGAAGGCTTTAGAAACGCCTGCATTTCTTCGATAGATGCAATCATGCTCAAAAAGAAATGCTTATGATTGGTAATGTTTAGAAAGAAGGTGTGCCGTGTTTGAAGAACTGCTTGAAAACATAAAGACTCATCATGATGAACTGAATCGGCGCATTGCCGACAGTTCCCTTGCAATGATGAAGGCTAGGGAAGAAAAACTTGCCCAGCTTAACAGAGTGAGCGATCAACTTAAGGCTCTACATCAAGAGTGGCGGTCTTATTCGGAAAACGAAAAATCTTTTTTGGAACTGCCCTTTCAGAAAATCCTTAGGGAACGATATGACGAGAAGAATCAGATTAAGCTCATGAAGTATATGACCCGTGTTCGAGAAAGTGCTGGTGCAAAAATGCTTGAGGATGAAAACTTTGCAAATCAGTTTTTAAATACCGAAGAATTTGATGCGGTAATTTTTTCGGCGGATATAAGGCGGTCTACGGAACTTATGCTTAAGTGCAAAACACCCCAACTGTATGCAGAATTTTTAAATGCCCTTACTGCGGAGCTTTCGGCATGTGTAAAACAGCGCTATGGAATTTACGACAAGTTTACCGGAGACGGACTTCTTGCATTCTTCCCCGATTTTTATTCAGGTAAGGATTCTATTCTTTTTGCCATTCAGTGCGCCTGCGAGTGCCAGAAAATTTTCGACACACTCTTTGACGCGTACCGCGACTGCTTTGACATAGGCGACATGAAGACTGGCATAGGTGTTGGTCTGGATTCGGGTCTTGTGTTTAAAGCTGGTGAGGATTTGGAATACACTGTTGTGGGTAAGCCTGTTGTTTATGCGTGCAGACTTTCTTCCGCTCCTGCAGGACACATTTATCTTACCGAAAGAGCGCATGAAAAAATTAATGCCAAGGATATGGGAATGCTCCGCATTGCAAAGACAAGCATCCCCATAAAACACGAAAGCGACATGGATGCATTTGATGTTCGTCCTGTATCTGATGTTTCACTTTCTCATCACTATATTGCAAAGCCTGACTGGGCTTTAACGAAGTAAATTTTATGACAGATGTAAAAGGTAAATGGGCGCTTGTAACTGGCGCGAGCCGTGGTATAGGTTACCGCATTGTAAAGTTTATGGCATCAAAGGGATGTAACCTTATTCTGCACAGCAGGACTCTGGAAGGTACTCAGAAAGTTCTGGAAGAAGTAAAGGCCATGGGAGTTGAAGCGTATCAGGAAGCGGCCGAATTAAGCGATATTTCCCAAGTAGAAAAAATGATGGCCCGCATAGACGAAAAGGGAAAGCCTGTTGACATTCTCTTTAATAATGCTGCAGTTCAAATTGCATACCGCACCGACTACTACAGGACACCTTCTTCCGACTATGAAAAAAGTTTTGTGATTAACACAATTGCCCCCATGATGCTCTGCTATCATTTTATTCCCAAGATGATTGAAAGGGGATGGGGTAGGGTAATAAACACCACCAGTGGCATAAGGAACGAACCTGAGCAGGCGGGATACTCCGCAAGTAAAGCTGCCCTTGACAAGGTAACAAGCGACCTTGCAGGAAAACTGGACGGAAGCGATGTGTGCATAAACTTAACAGACCCAGGCTGGTGCCGCACGGACTTAGGAGGACCAAACGCCCCTAACGATCCTGACAGTGTAATTCCAGGCATTGTTCTTGGCGCTTTTGTAGATGATAAAAAGAGTGGCCGTAATCTTACCGCACAGTCCTTTACTGGCATGACTTTAGAAGACGCACTAAAAAAGGCCACAAACTTTCCTCAACTGTTCAGGTAAAAAAAGGCGACAGGAATGTCGCCTAAAAACTCTTATCAGATAAAGCCCGCAAGAATTCACGCCTTACATGAATTCTTGCTACTTGTTTGAGCCAGTATGGAGTATGAGCCAAGGATGGCGCTCTGACTCTTTAACAAGTTGTGTGTCAAGAATTTGGCAAAGCCAATTAGGGTAAAAAAAAAGCGACAAGGATGTCGCCTAAATTCTCTTATGATAAGAACTCTACGAGAATTCTTGCAAAGCAAGAATTCTCGTCACTTGTTTGATTGCAGGAGGCAATCAAACAAGTGCCTTCATTGAAGTCATGTAAGAGCGAAGTCTGCGTCCTACTCCTTCAATGGGGTGATGTCTAATTTCGTCATTAACTTTAACCAGTTCTGCGTTGGGAACTGCAGTTGTCTTTATGTCCATACCCTTGCCAATGTCTGCCGTGGTAACAGAGTTCTTCATAAAGTCACCCAGCAGAGGAACACAAGCGCGAGCAAACAGGTAACAACCGTATTCTGCAGTGTCAGAAATTACTTTGTTCATTTCGTACAGACGGCGGCGGTCAATAAGGTTTGCAATAAGGGGAACTTCGTGCAAAGATTCGTAGTATGCACTTTCGGGTTTAATGCCTGCGCTTACCATTGTTTCAAATGCAAGTTCACATCCGGCCTTTATGAATGCAACAAGAAGGATTCCCTTGTCAAAGTATTCCTGCTCAGTGATTTCTTCGTTTGATTCCGCTTCTGTTTCAAAAGGAATTTTTGCATAGCTTTCGCGCCAGTCGTGCAAATTCTTGTCTCCGTTTGCCCAGTCTTCCATCATTGTCTTGCTGAATTCTCCGCTGATGATGTCGTCCATGTGCTTCTGGAAAAGTGGAGTCATAATTTCTTTAAGCTGCTTTGACAATTCGTTTGCGCGAATTTTTGCAGGGTTTGAAAGACGGTCCATCATGTTGGTAACGCCACCCCACTTAAGAGCCTCGCTTATAACATTCCAGCCGTGCATAAGAAGCTTTACTGCATATCCAGGAGCAATTCCGTTTTCAACCATCTTGTCGTAACTAAGGATTGTTCCAGCCTGAAGGAGTCCGCAGAGAATTGTCTGTTCGCCCATAAGGTCAGACTTTACTTCTGCAATGAAAGAACTTTCAAGTACGCCAGCAGTTTCGCCCCTTTCTGCACATGCCAGTGCCTTTGCCAAAGCCATACCACGTCCTTCTGGATCGTTAGCAGGGTGAACAGCAATCAGTTCAGGAACGCCAAAGCCACGCAAATATTCGTTGCGAACTTCTGTACCCGGACCCTTTGGAGCCATAAGGAATACGGTAATGTCATCGCGAATAATTTCGCCTTCTTCAATCATGTTAAAGCCATGGCTGTACCAGAGCGCTGCACCTTTTTTCATGTACTTCATAAGGTTTGCAACAACTTCGTGGTGCTGCTTGTCTGGAGTAAGGTTTCCTACAACATCGGCGGTTGGAAGCAGTTCTTCGTAAGTTCCAACTTTGAATCCGTTTTCTGTTGCGTTTTTCCATGACTGACGCTTCTGTTCAATAGCTTCTTTGCGAAGACAGTAGGCAACATCCATGCCTGAGTCGCGCAGGTTAAGTCCCTGGTTAAGACCCTGTGCACCACAACCGACGATGACAATTTTCTTTCCCTGCAGTGCTTTTGTTCCATCTTTGAACTCTTCACGTGCCATCTGGCGGCAGTGACCCAATTCCTGACGAGCTACGCGCCAAGGAATCTTATTGAAGTAGTTTTCACCCATGATGAACTCCTTTTTGATTAATTTGCTCCAGTATACCGCCAATTATATGTTGCGTAAAGTGAAATATAGTCAACTAATTGTTGTGTTTTGTGCAATATGTTCTATTGTTCACTTTTTGTTACAAACTATTGCAAAATAAGTTTACTTTATATATACTTTAAGAAGGTGACACAAATGGATTTGAAACAGGAAATAAAGGAAACAATCATCTCGTCCCTTATGCTGGAGGACATTACTCCAGAAGACATAGATGATTCCGCACCTCTGTTTAAGGAGGGACTTGGTCTTGATTCAATCGATGCCCTGGAACTGGGAGTCGCCCTAAAGAGAAAATTCGGCGTAAAATTCTCTTCTGAGGATGCCGATGAAAAAAGCCATTTTGCATCAGTTGATGCTTTGGCTGAATACATTTCTGCTGAGAAAGCAAAGGAAGGAACCAAATGACAAAAGACGAACTGTTTGGTAAGGTGAAGGATCTTCTGGTATCTGAGTTTGAGATTGAAGAAAGCAAAATCACTCCCGAAGCAAATCTTGGAGACGACCTTGATCTCGACTCTATCGACTTTATTGATCTTGTTGTAAAGATGAAGGATTTCGTTCCCGGAAAAATCAATCCTGATATCTTCAAGACGGTAAAGACAATGCAGGATGTAGTTGATGTTCTTTACACTTATGTAGAGGGCGCAAACTAAATCTTGGACGGATGCCAGAATGAAGAAGGTTTTTAAAATAGCGTTCTCCATTTTGGCTGTTCTTTATCCTGTACTCGTATTTACCCTGCTGGTGGTTTTAAAGCTGCCTGTCAGGGTTTTGTCTTTATGTGTCATGGTGCTTGCCTTTACTTTTTTTATAAGCGCAGGCGGACTGGCACTTGCAAAAGACGGGCGTAAGATAAGTTTGTCAACTGTAAGGCCCTTTGTGCTTTCTGCACTTCTTGTGGCATCTTCTATTGTCTGCTTTCTTACAAATCAGGCTGTGTTCCTAAAACTGTATTCTGTTGCGGTAAGCGCTGTAATGCTTGTCATGTTTGCAAGCACGCTGATTTTTGAGCCCACAATTATTTTTAGGTTTGCCGTTCTTACGGATAAAAGTATTCTTGGTTCCGTAAAGCAAAAAAGGGTAGAGGCTTACTGTCGCAAGGTATGCATTGCATGGTGCGTGTTTTTTGTCCTTAACGGAGCCGTTGCCCTGTACACTGCTTTTTGGACTAGCGACACAGTGTGGTCTGTTTACAACGGCGGCATTTCCTATGTTCTTATGGGGCTTATGTTCGCCGTGGAGTGGTGCGTTAGGAGGAGTGTAAACAAAAGAATGCCAGAAGTTCATACGATTACATCATTTAAAGCCGATTCTCGAAAAGACGATTATGTTCTCTGCTACGAGGAAACTAGAAAAAGCGGTGTCTATAAAACCTGGTACGATTTCTTGTGTGACACTGCTCGCGTAAGAAATGTTATTAAGTCTCGCACTGCAGATGACTGGATTATTCACTGCGAAGACTACTGGAATTTTTTGGTAACATTTGTTGCCCTGCTTCAGTGCGGAAAAATTGTTCACCTTACCCAGAACATTGCAGACTCGTACATAAAGGAAATAAAATCTGATGGAATGGAATTTCTTACTGACCAGAAAGTGCCTGATTTTTTTTGTGCCCTAAGTGTGGAAGAAATTCTTGCAAGTCCGCTCCCTTCAGAAAAAGAAATAAGGACTGCCCCTGCAATAGACGCAGAAAAGACAGACATTATTATGTATACATCGGGCAGTACGGGTAAGCCCAAACGAGTTCATCAGCGCATGAAGGAATTTGAAACAGACAACGCCTTTATTATTTCAAAATGGGGCGATGAATTTGTTAGCCGTTCCCTTGTTACCACTGTAAGCCAGCATCACATCTACGGATTTTTGTTCGGCATATCACTGCCTTTTGCACTGGGCGTTCCCTTTAGAAGAAAGCGCATTACCCTGCCAGAAGAATTTGAAACCCTTACCGACGACCGCTACATGATTATTGCAACTCCTGCTTTTTTAAAGCGCACTGTAGAAGTGTTTGCCGACTCAAAACTTCCTCTTGACCGCTGCTTTATCTTTACCAGTGGAGGAGCCGTTAGTCCCGAACTTTCTAAAAGCGTAACCAGTGTGTTTGGCTTCTGTCCTCTTGAAGTTTACGGCTCAACCGAAACTAGTGGCATTGCATACAGGCAGCAGACTGTAAACGGATTAAAGTGGACCCCTTTTGACAATGCAAAAATTTGGAAGGGTGATGACGAATGTCTTAGGATTATTTCTCCATACATCAAGGACCCTGAAGGATTTGCCACTGCAGACAGAGTTGAAATTTATGAAGACGGAACATTCCTCTTAAAGGGACGTGCAGATTCCGTAGTAAAAATAGAAGAAAAAAGAATTTCCCTTCCCGAAGTTGAAAACCGCATTCTAGAAACTGGACTTGTTTCAGATGTAAAGGTTATTGCTCTTGAAGACAGAAGGCAGTATCTTGCGGCTGCGGTGGAACTTAATAAGAAGGGCAGGGATAAATTTGCAGGAGAGAAAAAACTTGCCGTAAACCGTTGGTTCTCTGAATTCCTTACCCAGTATTTTGAACCTGTGGTAATTCCAAAGAAGTGGCGGTTTGTAGATAAAATACCTGTTGATGTTCAGGGTAAAAAACATAAAGTAGAAATAGAAGCGCTTTTTAAATCCACGGAGGATACCATGCAGGAAAACCAGCACTCAATCGAAAACGAAACTGTTGTCTCTAAGTCTGATGACGCCGTTACTCTTAAGTTTACGGTTCCGTCTTCATGTGATTTTTATGACGGACACTTTCCTGAATTCAAGCTGCTTCCAGCTGTAGGTCAGTTTGAAATCGTAACCCGTTTTTCAAAGAAATACTTTAACACCCAAAGGTTTGTTCCTTCTGCTCGCCGCATGAAATTTTCTGCACCTGTTGTGCCTGAGTCAGTGGTGATTCTGGAACTTTCCTATAACCGTCCAAAGCAGACTGTAACATTTGTAATGTATGCCGACGGAAATCGGGAAAAAGAATTTTCTTCAGGAACATTTTCGGTACTGCCGGAGGAGAATGCGTAACTATGCGTGCCGGGTTTATAATTCCCGTTTACAATCATGGTTCTACGCTTAAAGATGTTCTTGCTTCGGTCCTGCAGTACAGGCTACCAGTAATAATTGTTGACGATGGTAACGATAGTGCAAATGCCACACTTATAGACGAGGCTGCCCAGAGTTTTTCTTCATCAGGTCTTGTGTATGTGGTAAGAAGACCCAAAAACGGAGGCAAGGGACTGGCCATGCGAGACGGCGTTCTGTATGCCCTTTCTCTTTCTCTTACCCACGCCTTTCAGGTTGACGCTGACGGTCAGCACGACATTTCTGCATGCGGCACTTTTTTAAATGCAGCAGAATCTGAACCTGAGGCACTCATAAGTGGCATTCCGGTCTACGATGAATCCGTTCCCCTAAAAAGAAAAAGGGGAAGAAAAATCTCAACCGCATGGGTACATGTTGCAACCTTGGACAAAAACATAAGCGATGCCCTTTGCGGATTTAGAATCTATCCACTGGCGGCTTACAAAAAAGTTCTTGATTCTCATGCCTTTATAGACAGCAGAATGGGTTACGATGCCGACATTCTTGTTCACCTCAAATGGGAGGGGGTGGCAATAAGGGAGCTTCCTGTTCGTGTTTCCTATCCCAAGGACGGAGTTTCAAATTTTCGCATGGTAGGTGACAACATTCGCATTTCGTTAATGTTTGCTCGCCTTACTCTTGGCATGATTGTGCGCCTTCCCCTGTTTGCACTGCGAGCCATAAGGCGTAGGACTGGTAAGTCAAATGGTTAGGTCGGAACAAAAGGAAGTCATTAAGACAGGCTTACCCGTTAGGCTTCTTGTTTTTCTTGTAAAGTTTTTTCCTCCTGTACTTGTCTTTGCAGTTGCTTTTCTGATTGCATTCTTTTACTGGTTGGGGGCTTTTAGGCAGAGGTCTTTTATCAGGGAGTTTCAGAAAAATGTGCGCAACTGTGGCGGCGATATAAAGCGCATTAATACTTTTAAAACGATTTTTTCTTTTGCCCTTTCTCTTGTAGAAAAAACAAAAAGTTGGGTGTATGCCGAAAAAAATCCTGTTCCCGTTTCATTCTGCAATGATGACATACAATCTCTTTCAAAATCTCTTGCAGAAAAAAAAGGTGCAGTTCTTGTAATGAATCACCTGGGCAACATGGACTTAATACGATCGCTGGCAGTTTACGGAAACGCAAATTCTTCTCCAATTACAGTTACCGCCATAAGGGAACTAAAGGCTACATCCGCATTTGACTACACCATTAATTCTGTTAACGGCAACATGCTCATGCACGCACTTGATGCAGACAACATTGGCATGGAAACTCTTGAGCTTTTGTTGGAGCGGATAGACTCTGGCGGACTTGTGGTTATTGCAGGCGACCGTTCTTCCCGTTCCACTCCCGACAGAAATGTTACTCTAACATTCATGAAAAAGAATGCAGTATTTCCCACTGGCTGTTACGCGGTAGCTTCTCTTTTGCAGGCTGACATTTACTACATGACCGCCGTAAGGGAAAAAACTCTTATGGTACATCCTAAGTACAATATATTTGTAAAGAAATCTTCCGTAGAGTTGCGCTGTCCTAAAAAGTTAAGGGAGGAACGCTATGTCAAATGTGCGGAAGAATTTGCACTTTTTTTAGAAAATTACGCAAAAATGTATCCTTTTCAGTGGTATAATTTTTTTACTTTCTGGGAGGGAAAATGATAAGGAACTTATTTGAAGAGGTGAATAAAATGAAAATTTTTCGCAAAATGATTCTTGCTTCCGTTCTTGCCCTTACCGCATTTACATTCAGTGCGGTCGCAAAAGAAGTTACTGTTGACGATGTGTGCGCTTCCCTTACAAAGCATGCCGTTACCACAGGAAACTTTGTGCAGGAGAAAAAATCCGCTTCCATAAAGAGGCCACTTAAAAGTTACGGAACTTACATCTTTACAAAAGACGGAATTGTATGGAATACCACAAAGCCCTTTAAGACGACAATGGTAATTACTCCCACCAGTATTGTGCAGACTCAGGCCGATGGAACAAGTTCTGTAATAGATAGTTCCACCAGTCAGATTTTTGGCACTATTGCAGAAATGTTTTCTGCTCTCTTTGGTGGAAACCGTGCCGCATTGGAAAAACACTTTGAAATAAAGACAGTAAACGACGCTTCTGGCTGGAAGTTGATTCTTACTCCGAAAGATGCTACCATAGCCTCTGCCATGAAACAGTTTACCCTTGCTGGAACTGCAAACGGCAATACTGTTCAGCTTGAGTCGCTGCTTATTGAAGAGTCGGGAACTGATTCAATCCTGTATACATTCAGCGACCAGGTTTACAAAGAGACTTTGACTAATGAAGAGAAGGCTTACTTTACCTCAAAGTAACAAGTTTTATATTTGGCTTTATGTCCTGTTCCACTGTGCGGCGATTCTTCCTTTTTTAATTTCGCTAGCGGTGGGACGGGGCCTTAATGTTGACGCCGACCTGTTCAACATGCTTCCCCGTTCAACAGAAGACAGGGCAATTGCTCTTTCTGACGAACTGCTTACAAAAAAAAATAGTCCTGCTTTTTTTATTCTTGTTTCCCATGAAGATTTTGAAACCGCAAAGTCTGTTGCCCAAACTGTTTATGGTAGCTTAAAAGATAGTCCAAAATTTTCTTCGCTTACACTTTACAGTGACACTTCTGTTTCTTCAGACATTTCTAATTTTATTCACCAATATCGATGGAATCTTCTTTCTGCTAGTGATGTGGAAGAACTTTCTACGGAAGAGGAAAGAAAGCAATTTGCAAACAATGCCCTTGCCTCGGCATATGGAGCTTTTACAGTAGCCTCTCTTGACCGTCTAGAGGAAGACCCTTTTCTTTTGGACGAAGTTGCCCTGCGGCATTTTCTTTCTTCTGTTCAGAATGGTGGTACAGCCATGTCTGCAAAGGACGGACTTCTTGCCTCTCTGTACGAAGGCAGATGGTATATAATGATTCAGGGTGCCCTTAGCAGAGAAGGGGAAGCACTTGCAAGTTCTTCAAATGGAATCTCCCTCATTTACAGCATATGCAGCCCTCTTGAAAAAGATGGTGTCCGTTTTGTGTATTCGGGAACTCCTTTTCACAGCCACGAAAGTTCTACCTCGGCACAAAAGGAAATTACGCTCATTTCTGTTCTGTCCTTTTCTGCCGTTATCATAATGCTCATTTTTGTGTTTAGGTCTCCTGTTCCGCTTTTTGCTTCCCTTGCTTCAATTTTAATTTCTATTGCAGCAGGGGTTTCTGCCACTCATTTTGTTTTTGGAAAACTTCATGTGCTTACCCTTGTGTTTGGAACTTCCCTTATAGGAAGCTGCATAGACTACAGCCTGCACTATTTTGTAAACTGGAAAGGGAATGCTCTTCTTAAAAACGGCGCACAAATCCGCTCACACCTTGTGCGGGGTCTAACACTTTCTCTTGTGTCTACAGAAATATGCTACGGCGCGCTTATGTTTGCTCCCTTTGCCCTCCTTAAACAGATGGCACTTTTTTCCATGACTGGCATAATGAGTTCCTTCCTTACCGTTCTGTGTGTCTATCCCCTTTGTAAACTGCCGCCTCAGTCTGCAAGAACTCTTCCCTTGCTTAAGTTTTACCGCCCTCCTTCACTTGCAAAAAAAAATCCAAAGCTTGGTGTCTTTATAAGTCTTGCACTTCTTTTGCTTTGTGGAACTGCAATGTTTTTCTGCCATGACCATGTGCGTGTCCTAAATGACATTAGGGGACTCTATGTTATGAAAGGGTGCCTTGCCCAAGATACGGTGCTTTCCAATCAGGTGATCCGGTATTCCCCCAGTTCGTGGTTTGTGGTTTCCGGTAACAGTGAGCAGGAAGTTTTAGAAAAGGAAGAAGAAGTGTGTGCCGGCCTTTTAAAACTAAAGGAAGAAAATGCAGTGGGAGGATTTGCCGCAAGTTCACTTTTTATTCCCTCTATAAAGACTCAGAAAAAATCCTACGATGCGGTCTCTTTGCTCTTGCCCCTTGCCCAAGTTCAGTACGAGATGTTGGGCTACGACGAAAAAAGTTTTACGGTCTTCAAAGATGAATACGAGGGGGCAAAAGAAAAATTTCTTACTCCCGGAGCAGAACTTCCCCATAGCCTTTCTCTGCTCACCGATTCTCTGTGGATTGGCGAAAGTGACGGACGCTACTATTCGGTTATAATGCCTACTTCCATTGCCGACGAAAATGCCTGCCGTTCTCTTGCAGAACAGTTTGCAGGAGTCTATTTTCAGAATAAAAGTGCGGACATAGGACACAGCCTTGACCAACTTACAAAAATAATCCTGCTCATGTTTTTCATTGCGTTCATTTTGATTACTTTTGTCCTAAAATTCTTCTACCGCTGGAGGCAGACTGCAAAAATTGCTTCCATTCCCATTCTAAGCATTGCCGTCATAGTTGCAGTTTTTGCTCTCTCTGGAAAGTATTTGGAATTCTTTGGTGTTACTGGAATGATTCTTGTCTTCGGACTTGGACTGGACTATGTTATCTACATGACGGAAAATTCTGGACAGGATAAACTTGAACCCTTTGCAATCCTCCTTTCCTTTTTAACTACTGCCCTTTCTTTTGGAGCCCTTGCCTTAAGTTCCTTTGTTCCAGTTCACACATTGGGGCTTTCCATTTTTCTTGGACTAGTTACCGCCTTTGCCGCAACTCTTTTTTAGTGTTTAAGCCTGCGAGTTTGACAAATGCATGGTAGTCCATTATAATTGAGGAATATGCTTCATCCTGTAAAACATACATCTGTAAAGGTTCTCTTTCTTGGTCTGCTTCTACTGGGGCTACTGTCTTCATGTGCAAGCACCAAGGGAGCCTATGTTTCCAAGTACAAGGTGTTTGTTACCAATACAAAAAGGGTGAGTCTCCTTCCCACTAGGTGCATGGACGGCAGTATGGATTCGCTCATGCTTTTTAACGGATCTTTTGGCGACACAAAGTTTTCTATGCAGGCCTATATTTATTCTGATGATGCAGAAATGGAAGTGGTACTGCTTAACGAATTTGGTGCTGGTATGGGAACTCTTTTCTATGCTGATGATTCTGTAGAACTGGACTCGGCACTATTTCCTTCTTCCCTTAAGCCTGAATACATTGTAGCTGATTTTCAGAATGCCTTTTATGACGCACAGGCCCTCAAGTCTAACTACGAGTCAAACGGACTTTCCTTTACAGTTGCAGTAGATTCCCAAGGAAGAGAACTTAGACAAATCCTTAACAAGGGAACTGTAATAGAATCCATAGAAAAATTTGGCGGAGTTACAACAATAACAAACAGGCTCCGCGGATACACATACATCCTTACAGAGGCAGAAGAATGAGAGCGGTGTATGTTTCCCGTCCCGGTGTCGTATGTTCCTGTGCAGACTCTTCTACCCAATTATGGAAAGCAGTGACGAATGCAAACCAAGATTCAATCCGTCAGGTAAAAAGCGTTTCGGGAAAAAATTATTTTGCGGCAAAGGTTCTTCCTCAGGAACTAAAAACTTCTTCCTCTCGCATAGACATGCACATCAGTAGAATTGAAGAAAAGGCCCTTTCCCAACTGGACGAAACTGTTAAGCTTGCAGCACAAAAGTGGGGCAGTGACCGTATTGCCGTCTGCGTAGGTTCTTGCGACAATGCAAGCGAAACTTCTTTTGCGGCCCATAAAACTTTTTTGGAAACAGGTTCTTTTCCTTCGGACTACAGCCTTGAAAAACAAAGTGCGGATTTTGTTGCAAGTCTGATTAGCGAGCGCTATGGCGTTAAAGGTCCTTCCCTTGCCTTTTCTACTGCATGCTCTTCAAGTGCAGGTGCAACCATAAAGGCTGCAGAACTTATTGCTTCTGGTTTTGCAGATGCTGTAATTGCAGGCGGCGTGGACATTGCTTCTGATACGACTCTTTTAGGTTTTGATTCCCTTGAGGCGGTTTCGCCTTTAAAGACAAATCCCTTTAGTAAAAATCGCAAAGGAATTACTCTTGGAGATGCAGCCGCATTTTTCCTTCTTTCCAAAGAGCCACTTTCTTCTTCTGGTGAAGACATAATTCTTTCTGGTTACGGTGAAAGTGCAGACGCCTTCCATATGACAAGCCCTGAACCTTCCGCCACAGGTGCAGTAAGGGCAATGAAAAAGGCTCTTAAAAAAGCCAACCTTCTGCCAGAGGATATTTCCTATGTGAACCTTCATGGAACTGGAACTCATGCCAACGACGAAATGGAAGCAAGGGCAGTAAGAGAAGTTTTTTCTGATTCAGTTCCGTGCAGTTCAACAAAGTCTGTTACTGGGCATACCCTTGGTGCGGCTTCTGCATTGGAGGCAGCGGTTTGCTGGGAAACCCTTTTTAACAATCGTAATGCAAAAGAAAAATGTTCTGTGCTTCCTTTTCAGGTGTGGGACTTTTGTGCTGACGATACTATGCCAGCAGTATGCATTGTGTCAGAAAGGAATCCCTGCAGTACAAAAAGTGCAGTGTGTCATGTAATGTCAAATTCGTTTGCGTTTGGTGGTTCAAATGCAAGCTTAATTTTTTCTATGGAGGAATCCAAATGAAGATGATAACTTTTGAAGGCGATGTCGTTCCTCAGCATGCTGAACGCGACCTTATAGAGCAGCTTCTTCCCCATAAGGGAAAGATGGTTCTGCTTAGCCGCGTAACAGGATACAGCCTTGAAGACAATTCCATCACCACGGAATACGACATAACCAAGGACTGCATTTTTTACGAAAACGGTCTGGACGGAATTCCTTCCTGGGCTGGATTTGAAATTATGGCTCAGAGCATTTCTACCATGAGTTCAATTATCAAGGTTGCAAACAAGCAGAAGGATCAGGCCTGTCCCGGTGTAATTCTGAGCGTACAGAATCTTAAGGCAACTGTTCCTGTCTTAAAGAACAACACCACAATCCAGATGAAGGTAAAAGAGGAATACAAGTCTGACGATGTGTTCTGCTACAACTGCGCTCTGTATGAGCATGTTGGCGATGCGGAACCCTGTGCCACGACAAAAATTACCGTTATGGAAATGAAGGACATGGCGGGATTTTTGGGCGGACTGGTTCAGGCTTCAAAATAGGAATTAGGGAGGTTATATATGGCTGACGAATCAGAAAAGAAAAAGGTTTTGGTAACCGGAGCAAGTGGCGGTATAGGTCGCGCCATTGCAGTTGCAGCGGCAAAAGCCGGATACTATGTAATTGCCCACTACAATCACGGTCAGGCAAAGGCAGAAGAAACCCTTAACCAGATTAAGGCATGCGGTGGCGAAGGCGAAATAATTCAGTTTGATGTTTTAAATCGCGAAGACTGCAAGGCAAAACTCGATTCCATTACGGAAAAATACGGCGCTCTGTGGGGCGTTGTAAGCAATGCAGGAATTACCCGTGACAACACATTTGTAGGACTTGAGGGCGAAGACTGGGATGCTGTAGTGCACACAAATCTTGACAGCTTCTTCAATGTCATTCAGCCTGTGGCAATGCCCATGGTACGCAAGAAGAAGGGGGGTCGCATTATAACTGTTTCTTCCGTAAGCGGAATTATGGGTAACAGAGGTCAGACAAACTACTCTGCGTCAAAGGCAGGAATCATTGGCGCTACAAAAGCCCTTGCTGTTGAACTTGCAAGCCGTGCAATTACCGTTAACGCAATAGCACCCGGTGCCATTGAGACGGATATGATAAAAGATGCTCCTGTGGATGCAATTTTAGCAACAATACCGATGAAGAGAGTTGGTAAGCCTGAAGAAGTTGCGGCTGCTGCAGTATTCCTCCTTTCGGAAGATGCAGGCTACATTACTCGTCAGGTAATTTCAGTAAATGGTGGTATCATATGAATTTTACTAAACCGAACGGAAAACGCCGCGTTGTTATTACTGGCTGCGGCATGCTGTCTGGCTTGGGCGACGATTGGCCCGAGGCATTTGCAAATCTTAAGTCATACAAGAACCGCATACGCTACATGAAGGACTGGGAATTCTTTGAGCGCATGAACACCCGTCTTGCATGTCCTTACGAAAAGGAACTGCCTTCCTTCCCTCGCAAAAAGGTTCGTGGCATGGGTAGGGTAGCGCTGCTTTCTCTTGTTGCAATGGAACGCGCTCTTGACATGGCAAAGCTTAAGAATGAAGACGGAACTATTCTTGCGGAACTTCAGGACGGAAGTGCGGGTATTGCTTACGGCTCATGCATGGGAAGTATGTCTGCAATAGTTGATATGGCCGCAATGGTAACTGAAGGAGACGCAACTCGCATAGACAGTCAGACTTACATTAAGTGTATGCCTCAGACTTGTGCTGCAAACATTTCTGTTTACTACGGAATTAAGGGCCGTGTAATTACAACAAACACAGCTTGTACTTCAGGAAGCCAGTCAATCGGTTATGCATATGAAGCAATCGAAAACGGAATCCAGACTGTAATGTTTGCAGGCGGTGCGGAAGAACTTACTCCTCCCGATGCAGGCTGCTTTGACGCAATGGGTGCAACTGCAATCCTTAACAATTCGCCTGAACTTGAACCTCGTGCGTTTGACAAAGATCGCGATGGACTTGTTATAGGCGAAGGTGCAGGCATGATGGTTCTTGAAGATTTGGAACATGCGGTAAAACGCGGTGCAAAAATTTACGCAGAAATTGTTGGCTTCGGAACAAATGCTGACGGAACTCACATTACATCTCCCAACCCCGAAACCCAGGCTGTATGTATGGGACTTTCCATTAAGGATGCTGGCATTTCTCCAGACTTGGTGGGCTATGTAAACGCTCACGGAACTGCAACTCATCACGGAGACATTGCTGAAACTGCTGCAACATACAAGGTGTTTAACAGGGCTGTTCCCATTTCTACAACAAAGAGCTACATAGGACACACCCTTGGTGCCTGCGGATGTATAGAGGCTTGGCTTACAATCAACATGATGAACGAAGGCTGGTTCCATCCCAACCTGAACCTTGTAAATGTTGACCCCGAGTGCGCTCCCCTTGACTACATTAAGGGCGAGGGCCGCGAAATAAAGACTGACTATGTAATGTCTAACAATTTTGCTTTCGGCGGAATAAATACATCTCTGGTATTTAAGCGCTGGACTGAATAGTCTGTAAAATTAAGTCGGAACGATGGGGATGACTAATAAGTTTGAAATGTCATTGCCGTACTTGATACGGTAATCTATAAATGCTTATATTATAAATAAATAGATTTTCGGGTCGAGCCCGAAAATGACATAAATTAAACTTATTAGACATCCCCATTTTTTTTAGATTTTTATTATGCTAAAACTCGCGAAACTCCATCGCCTGACTCGCATGCAAAGAAGCCTGCATTGTATCCTATGGTCTTTGTATATTCCTTCTGAACATTTTCTATGAAGCTGTCAACCTTGTCTTTGTGAACAAGTGCAATGGCACATCCTCCGAATCCTGCTCCCGTCATGCGAGCGCCAAGACAGCCTTCCTGCTTTTGTGCTGTGTATGCAAGAGTGTCAAGTTCTATTCCCGTAACTTCATAGTCGTTTTTAAGTGACTCGTGAGAAGCATTTAGAAGTTTTCCCAGTTGAATAAGGTCTCCTTTGTTAAGCGAGGCAACAGCATCTTTTACACGCTGATTTTCGTAAACACAGTGTTTAGCTCTTTTTTGAAGAACTTCATCGTTTACAAAAGATTTTACTTTTTCCCATTCATCAGGAGTTAAATCGCACAGTGCCTTAATTTTACAGCCAGATTTTTGAAGAAGCTCAAGGGCTTTTTCGCACTGTTCCCTTCGTTCGTTGTACTTACTGTCTGCAAGCCGCCTCTGTTTGTTTGTGTTCATAACGACAAAGCGGTAGTCTCCCAGTTCAAGGGGTGCATATTCGTATTCCAGAGTGTCGCAATTAAGCTTTATGGCAGTGTTCTTTTTTCCTACTGCAATTATAAACTGATCCATGATTCCGCAGTTTACATTCATAAAGTTGTGTTCGCTCATCTGTCCAAGTTTTGCAATTTCCACACGGTCAATGTTAAATCCGAAGGTTTCGCTAACGGCATAGGCAAATCCACATTCAAGTGCAGAGGAAGAAGAAATTCCTCCGCCTGCTGGAACATTGCTTGCCATAAGAATTTCAAATCCGCAGGGGAAGGTAAAGCCCTTTGCCTTCATTTGCGAAAGAATCCCGTTTAGATAATTTGCGTAATCATTTTTCTTGTCGTATACGAAGTTTTCGTTTATGTCGAAGGTATGAGTTCCGGGAAAATGAATGTCGTTGTAGATGACTTTTGAATCGTTCCGCTTTCTGATTGCAACATACAGGTAACGGTTAATTGCAGCGGGAAAAACCATGCCACCGTTGTAGTCAATGTGCTCGCCAATGATGTTGATTCTAGCTGGAGAAGAAAAAACCGCCACGCTGTCTTCCGTGCCACCGTACATTTCCACAAATGCCTTTGGCAAATCTTTTGGGTCGTATGTTGTCGCTGTCAATGAATTCATAATGCACCTCGTAAAAGGCAGTGTAACACATGAAGAGAAAAAAGTATACAGATTTCATTGTTTTGATGCAATTTTTGAAATTTAAGGCATAAGGTAAACAGCCTGACAGATGAGCTTGGGACATATGCCTACGATAAGACAACAGAGTCCTATGCTGAACTTCGTGCGGAGCTGGAAGAGATGAAAAATCTGTGTGAGTTGCAGGTCAGTACTGCTTTTGAGCCTATCGATTATGAAGTCATTAAACTTTTAGAAAAACTTGGTATAACTGCAAAATTCATTTACTACGACTGGAGTGAAAGGTATCAATATGATGCGAACGGTAATCTTATTCAAAAAAAATTACTTTACAAGACAGAATTCTTCACTTACAATGAGAGTAACAGAATTTCAGAATATCAATCTACTGATATGATGAGTGGGGAGAGTGGTTTTATCGCTTATACATACGATTGTTTGGGACGCTTAGTTTGCGAAACGAATGGAGAAAAAACAGTTTCACTTACTTACGATGGTCTTTCGTTTGATGTTATTGCTGAATTAACTGAAGTTGATTATACTCACGACTTTCGCTACAGACATATTTCTGATGATGACAAGAAGTGCCTTGAAAAGTATTTTTCTTATATTGCACGACGCAATACAAAGCTTATGCAGAATTATGATATGAGCTATTTTAATACATACGAAAATTTTGGAACAGGGCAATGTAATAGAGACGAACTTGTATGGACTGATATAATCAAAAAGTACAATATAGCTTATGATACATATGCAGATGAAAAGAAAAACAATCCTGATGTAGAGACTGTTTCCGATTACATAAATATGCATGATGCTGAGGACAGAGATTGTATTCTTGCAGTGCAGGTGCATTTTGAAAAAATCGAACAAGCGAGAGCTTTTTATAAACAGAAGTGAGGTATATTGTATGAAACGTATTGTTATTCTTGCTACAGTTTTTTTGTGCATGTGTTTTGCAGCATGTTCAAAAAACGAAGAGCCAGTGGCTTCTGAGCCCCTTACTGTTCCAGCGGTTGAGCACTATGTTCCCCCTGTGGATAATGTGCAGGTGGTGTCTCCAAAACCGACGGTAGATCCTTCTTACACTGAGACTCCTCTTTCGGAGCGATATGATATTGGTGAAGAATGGAATGTCCCTGTGGCCTATACGCCCTTTAAAATAGACGGTCTTATTCAAAAGACAAAATACGGTTTATATGAAGCAGACCTTGAGAAATTGCTCAATATACAGCGTTTCTATCCTGACGAATTGGGAGAACGTTTTAAGTATCAGGAATGGGGAAGCGATGCTCTTTCTCTTGTCATTTATAACGAAGACATGGAGACGGCTCTGTTTTGTGCTCCGTGCACAATACACGCACTTTCTCCTTATTTTGATATAAATTCAGCACTTGCAATTCCTTATGCTGAAAGCACAAGACTTAATCTTTCTTGTCATGCATTGCTTCCCGCTGACACAAAAGATTCAAGAGTTCTTCTATTGATAAAAGACGAGATGACAAAGAAAGTTACCCAGTGTATTATCTTTGATACTTTAAGGTATGCCTTCAGCCAGGGAGTTTACTTTACTGATAAAGCCATTGCTTACGGCGGTGCAGACGAAGGTGTTACTGCTACTGAGCCTGTCTGGTACATTCCTTTGTCTGAAACCGATTCAAGTGTTTATGCTGATAAAGTGTTTGTAAAAGAGCGTGTTGAATCGTATGAAGACTATGGTTTTTCAACTCCTGGTTACGATCGTGGATGGGAGACTTCAAACGGATTTTTAATTGATCCGCGTTCAGAACTGAATCTTTTAGGTGATACATATTGGATACGTTTGGATAACTCTATTGGAAAAAGAAATCGTTATAGATCTTCTCCTGGATATGTGGATGCATCAAAAATTGTTTTCCCTGTCGGAGCTGTTGAAAAGAAAACAGTTATGGTAAGACCATGGCTACATGAATTGGAAAATCCTCTATGGCTTGACAGAACAGACACTTCTGTTTCTGAAATAAAAGTATATGAAAATGCTGATTTTACTTCAGCAGCTTCTGATTCTACAATTTCTTTTTCTAAGCAAGCGATAAGACTGTATGCATCGGCTGAAGTTGTAGATAATGGAGTTGTAACGGGATACTACATCACTTATCCGAAAGTAGGTTATGTAAAACTTGATTCGGTAACGCAAGATAAGTCTCTTGATGTGGTCGTGGATTTTTCAAATAACAGTCATGTTAACTATGATGTACTTTCATTTTCAAAGGCAGACTGTCCTGTAAGGGCCTATCCTTCTTACGACGCACCTGTTCTGTACGAAATAAGTGACGGCAGTTACGGCTATGCCGCTATGGGAAAAAGTGCGTCAAATACTAAGGAATGGTGGTATCTTGTGACAGTAGACGGTGTAACTGGCTGGCTGGATTATTTCCCCTACGCAAAGTAGTGGTTTTTCTACTGCTTGCCCCTCGCAAAAAAACTCACTACAATAGCGTTATGATACAGAAGGTTTACATTATAGGTCATAAAAATCCTGATACTGACGCTATTGTAGCGGCAACCGCCTATGCTGAATTAAAGCATCTTTTGGGTAAAAAAGAATACCTTGCAGCTCGCGCAGGAAAACTGGCTCCTCAGACTGAATACATTTACAAGCGATTTGAAGTTGAGCCTCCTGAATATCTTCCTGACTTGAATCCAAAAACAGAATACTACATGAGCGAAAAGTACGAAACCGTTGACGAAGGTGAATCTCTTTGGAAGGCGGTTGACAAAATGGTAAGCACTGGTGCTCCAGTACTTTCTATAACAAATAAGGAAGGAATCTACAAGGGTCTTCTTAACTACAATGCATTTGCCCTTAATTCATTTAAAATCCTGAATCCTAAAAGAAACGATATTTTTACCGCAAGCCTCCGCCTTATAGAAAAAACATTAAACGCAACACCAATTGTAGAATTTGATGCGGACGAATACTTTAGCTATTCAATTATGGTGGGCGATGACGATGTGGAAACTTTCCGTGAGCTTTTGGAAGAACACAAGACAGAAAATGTAATTGTCATTACTGGTGACCGGGAAGACATTCAGAAACTTTGCATAGAGGCAAAGGTTCGTGCCCTTATAATTACAAAAGACTATCTGGTAAGCAAGGAACTTAGGGAATCCGCAGAAAAAAATCATGTGTCAATTCTTTTAAGCCACGATTCCACCATGACCACTGCGATGCTAATTGAATACTCTGCACCGGTAAGCGACATGGCAGAAAAAACAATAAAACCTGTCTATGCCGATGATGCCGTTCAGAAGATAAAGCCCCTCCTTGCCGACAGTCCCACAAGATGCCTTCCTGTTGTAGACGAGGAGGACAGGGTAATAGGACTTATAAGCGAAAGCGATTTACTCCGAGAGCCTAACATTCAGGTTATTCTGGTTGACCACAACGAACCTCAGCAGGCCATTGAAGGCATTGAGCATTATGTAATTCAGGAAATTATAGACCATCACCGCATAAATACTTTTTCAACCCGATATCCTATTATGCTCATTAACAAGCCTGTGGGTTCAACAAGTACTATTATTTCAAACATGTACCGCGAAAACAGAATTCCCATTCCTAAGAAAATTGCATCAATCCTTTTGTGCGGAATTTTAAGCGACACCCTTATTCTTCAGTCTGCAACCACAACGGAATACGATGTGCTTACAGCAGAATATCTTAGCAACATTACTGGACTTGACATAAAGGAACTTGGCAACGATATAATCCACAGCGGAAGTCACATTGGCGGACGCAGCGCAAGCGAAGTAATTCATCAGGATATGAAGGATTATTCCGAAGGCAAAATAAAGTACACCGTAAGCCAGATTGAAGTTGATGACACCACAGAAATTCTTAAGCGCAAAAAGGAATTTCTTGACGAACTGGACAGGGAACGCCATGCAAACGGTACTCTCTTCCACGCCCTTCTTGTAACCGACATTACAAAACTTAGTTCAATTATGTTCCTTGCAAGTGACGAAAACTTTGAGCAGGCAGTTAACCTTCCAGAGCAGGAAGAACACATCTACTACATGAAGGATATTGTTTCTAGAAAAAAGCAGCTCATTCCCCTGCTTACGGAAATTGTTTCAAAAGCAATGGAGTAGGTTTAGAACCTTTTTACTTTTCAACCTTGTACTGCATTAAAAGCATGCGTAGTTCAGTCTGATTTTTTACACCGAATTTTTTGCAGACGCCTGCCATTACTTTTTTTACAGTTGAGGTGCTGGTGTAGTAAATGTCTCCTAGTTCTCGGTATGTCTTTTTTAGCATTAAGAAGTCGTATGTAAAATTTACTTCCCTTTCGTCAAGTGAGCATTCCCTTAGTGAAATTTTCTGACCCACTTCCTTGTCCTTTAAAATTTCGCTGTCAAGATTTTGGGCGTATATGTTCATAAGGGGCTTTAAAAGAATTTCCAGCCGCTTGTAGATGCAGAAGTAAAATGCAATAAAAAAAACTGATTCAACCGTGACCATTATGTAGCGGTCTATTCCCTGAGGCATTACACCCTGAATTACCAGGAGCCAACATGCAAACAGAATTAGAATTTTTCTTTGCGCGTGAGTTTTAAAAAATCCCGAGCAGAATAAAATTATTATTAGGGCCGTAAACAGAAATACGCCCAGAGTTTCGTAACCTGTAAGAGCTGTTGACACTGCCTGTATGGAAAGTATTGTGCATTCAAGTGGTATGCAGTTTGGAATAAAAAGAAGGACAATGGCCAGAAGGGTGCTTATTCCGTTTATGACGGGAACTGTTACCGCTGGAAAAGGAATTATGGTGTTGGGATTTGGTTCTGCCCAAGTGCTTACAAATGTAGCCGTACCCAAAATGAGGATTGCCGCAATGTGCATTATTAATTCTGCTAACACCTTTCTGTTCCGCATAAATTCAGTATAACCCCCCTCTGTCAAATTGTCAAAGGTGCATTTCTATGATATACTCCCCCTATAGGAGTTCTAAATGGCAAAGACTGTTGATTACAAGAAAGCCGGTGTTGATGTTAACGAAGGTTATCGCGCAGTAGACAAGTACAAGAAGCAGGCGTCCCGTGCAAAAGTTCCGGGCGTGCTTACCGACTTGGGTTCTTTTAATGGAATGTTCGCTGTTCCCAAGGGAATGAAAAATCCCGTTCTTGTAAGCGGAACCGATGGTGTGGGTACAAAACTTGACATTGCCTTTAAGCTTAAGAAATATGACACCGTTGGAATTGACTGTGTTGCAATGAGCGTAAACGACATTCTTTGCTCTGGCGTGCAGACTTCATTCTTCCTTGACTACATTGCATGTGGCAAACTTGATTCATCCGTTGCAGGAGAACTTGTTAAGGGTGTTACCGACGGTTGTGTTGAAACAGGTTGTGCTCTTCTTGGCGGAGAAACTGCCGAAATGCCTGGTTTTTATGATGCTGGAAAATATGACCTTGCAGGATTTGGTGTTGGCCTTGTAGACAAGAGCGACATCATTGACGGAAGCAAAATAAAGGAAGGTGATGTTCTGATTGGACTTTCTTCTACAGGAGCCCACTCAAACGGATTTTCACTTATTCGCAAATTGGTAAAGAATTTTAACGATCCCTTTGTAGAAAACGGTAAGAAGACAAAAAAGACAATAGGCGAGGTTCTGCTTACTCCCACCAGAATTTATGTAAAGCCAGTTATGGAAGTTCTTAAGAAGTACCGCGAGTCAGTTCACGGAATGGTGCATGTTACCGGTGGTGGTTTTTACGAAAATCTTCCCAGAATGTATCCTCATGCAAAGGAAGGTAAAAAGCAGTTGTGTTCAGTCATTTACAAAAACAGCTGGGACATTCCTCCTGTGTTTGCGGAACTTGTTCACCGTGGTGCGGATGAAAAAAACATGTTTAGCACCTTTAACATGGGAATAGGTTTTGTACTTGCCGTTAAAAAGGCTGATGCAAAAAAGATTCTTGACATGTTCAACAAGAATGCAAAGAAATATCACAAGGCGGGAATACCCGACATGAAGGCTTACGAAATTGGCTATGTGGGTCATACCGAAAAGGCTATTAAGGGCGAGTTTAAGGGTAGCAAGGAAATGACTCGCTTTGTAGAGGCCTAGCATGATGAACATTGCGGTTTTGGTAAGTGGCGGTGGAACAAACCTTCAGGCTCTTATTGATTACGAAAAGGAAAATTCAGACTGCCCTTACCATATTGCCCTTGTGGTAAGCAATACAAAAAATGCCTATGCGCTGGAAAGGGCTTCTTTAGCTGGCATTCGTGCAGAAGTTAGAAGTCCCTATTCCGTGCTAGGGGCACAAACGGCAAAAAGCGCAGACCGTGACACAAAGCGACTTGCTGTTTCTGATGCTGTGCTAGACTTGTGCCGTGAATGCCAAATTGATGCCTTGGTTCTTGCAGGCTACCTTTCTGTTCTAGGCGGAAAAATAGTGTCTGAATATGAGGGTCGCATAATCAACCTGCATCCCGCTCTGCTTCCAAAGTTTGGCGGTGTGGGAATGTGGGGGCATAATGTTCACGAGGCGGTTCTTGCCGCTAAGGAAAAAGAAAGTGGCTGTACTGTGCATTTGGTTGACTCTGGCTGTGACACTGGAAAAATTCTTGTGCAAAAAAAAGTTCCCGTAATGCCTGACGACACTCCCGACAGTTTGTATGCACGCATTGCACCCCGTGAGCATGAGGCCATGGTTGAGGGTGTGTGTATGCTGGCAAAAATGCTGGGTCTGTAATTCGAAGTATTACTGTCTTTGTATATAACTAGACTTAGGTGTAACGGTAATTGTAACGCGCCTGTTCTGAGCCCTTCCTTCTGCAGTAGAGTTGTCTGCAATGGGTTGGGTTCCACCGTAGCCCTTGTATGTAAACAGGCTTCTGTCTATTCCTTCTTCAACAAGAGCCTCTATGATTGCCTGCGCTCGTTCAATACTTAGCTGCAACTGTCCGTTAGGTTTGTTTACATCAGCAGTGTGTCCCTCTACCAGAATGCTGTATTCGTCCATGGCTATATAGCGCTTGAGTGATTCCGCAATCTCGTGGATTCGGGGCTGCTCTTCTGGCAGAAGTTCTGAAGAGTCTGCCACAAATTTTAAATCGGCAAGAGTGAACTGAATTCCTGTGGGGCCGTCGTTTATGATTGTTTCTGGTACCAGTTCTTCTGGGAAATTTTCACGGATGTTGTAGTAAGAAATATAGTAGGACTCATCCTTAAGGGGTGCGCTTACTGAATGACTGAGTTCGTCTGCATCAATAAGTATTACTACTTTTCCCTGACGCAGAAGTTCAATGTTTTCTTTTACGCTAAGAATGCGAAGATAGTCATCCCTTGAAATTACAGGATCGCATCTGTTTATTCCGTACACTTTTTTTGCTGTAATCCAGAGTGGGTCTGTTCCAACTCGTTCTGTGTAGTCCTGAAGTCTTGGGCTTGAACCGTACTGAACTATTGCATCCTTACGGACTACATCAGGTTCTACCATGTTGCGCTCGTACAGAAGTTCCATGTCTTCCGAGTAGACTTTGGGAAAAAGGCAGGGAGACACTTTGCTTGAAATGAATTCATTTTTTACAGGAAGGGTTCCCCTTGCGTCTATGATGATTCCCGTATAGGCCCGCGAAGAAACTCTTGAAATTGGTTGGGTAGGGGAGTAGGGGGTTTTGTGCTTTACCAAAAGAGATCCTATTTCCTGTAGTTGGATTGTGTTCTGGGTCTGAAGTTTTGCTCCTCCGGAAGTAAAGACTGGGGGAGTCTGCTTGCTGCCACTTATGATTCTGGTAAGTTCTTCCAGTGTAACTGTTCCCGAGATGACAAGGTCGCTAAGGGTGTTTGTGTCGTCAACATAAATTGAAAGCAGAGGGTCCTTTACAAGCTTTGGCAAGTTAAGCTGAATGTGGTCTACGGCAGAAGCCTTTCCGCTGGGGATTACGATACCGGCCTTCTGAATATCCAAGTCTACAAGTGAGCGGAATGTCTTTTTTCCCCAGTCTATGGAACTCTGGCTTGACATGACGGCATCCTTCTGGGAGGCGTTACCGCTAGAAGCCGCTGCCTGAGAGGCAATCATTTCTTTTTCTTCGGGAGAAAGCCTGTACTGGTTAAAGTATTCCTGTGCCGAAAGACTGGTGAATGTTCCTGCAAAAAGTAAAAAAGCTATACTAAGTATAAGTTTTTTCATCATTATAGACCCCTTCGCTTTAAAATCGGCATAATAAGTCCTTGACATTAGGGGCGATTGGGTAAAGCCCTACAGAAAGCCTACTTGAAGACTGGAACTATAACCTTCTGTCCTATGGATAGGATTCCGTTTTCCTTTATGCCGTTCACCTGACACAGGTCGTCCACCGTAACTCCGTATTTTCGCGATATGCCCCACAGAGTGTCCCCCTGCTGTACGGTGTATATTACCGCATCCATGGCAAGGCCTGCATCCTTAAGCTTTTCTTCCGCCTCTTTTGCCGTGCCCTTGGGAAGCCTTAGCTCGTAGGAAGAACCAGCAGGCGTACAGTTTCTAAACAGCGCAGGATTAAGACGGGTTACAGTTGCCTTTTCTATGCCAGTTAGGCTTGCAATCTGGGTAAGGCTCATCATGCCAACAACTGTAAGATAGTCAAACTCTTCTATGGGAGATTCTGCACTTTCTTTTGCTGCTTGGGCTATGTCGTCCAGTCCGTAGTATTCTGCATTTTCCACAAGGTCTGCAATGGCAAGAAGTTTTGGAACATACAGGGCAGACTGTTGGCTTAGGAGATTGTGTTCTGCAAGATACCAAAAGTCTTTTCCGGGATTCTTCTTTAAAATTCTGCTCATGGCTCCGGCTCCGCAGTTGTATGCCGCAAGGGCAAGGGCCCAGTCGTTGAACATTTTGTAATTGTCTTTGAGTTTTGCAACCGCCGCTTCTGTAGACTTCCAAGGGTCGTAGCGTTCGTCGTACCAGGAATTCTTTTTAAGGAAGGGTGACATGCTGTTTTCCATAAACTGCCACAAGCCTGTTGCCCCTGAGCGAGAAACTGCATTTGTCTTGTAGTTTGATTCCACTATGGGAAGATACTGAATTACAGAAGGAAGTCCGTTTGCTTCAAGTGTTGCCAGAATGAAGGGGCGGTAAGGAGCGGAATCTTTTAGCGCCTGTACCAGCTGCTGCCTTCCGTGGGTCGTAAGAAACTGATTGTGAAACCGTTCGCACAGGGTATTGTCTGCTCCCTCAATGTCTAGCTCTTTTCGGGGCGGTCTGTCTTTTTTTTCTATGGACGAATCGGATGCTTCTACTTCTGGCAGAATGTCATCATCGGGTACGGCTTCTTCGTTTGAAAGGAGTTCAATTATGGAAAGAAAGTCTTCTTCGGTTAGTTCTTCTTCTAGGGGAACAAGTTCTTCCAAAGGCGGATTTTCCAGTGCTCCTAGGGCAGTAAAAAAAGGCGCAAGGCATGCAAAGACAATCGCACAGAATTTTTTCACAGCTTTTCACCAAAGTAAATGCCGGCCCATTCCCAGCGTCCGTGAATCTCTGGATCAGCAGGAAAATTTACCTTGCGGAAGTAGAGGTACCAGACATCAATGTAGGTGCTCCATCCAGTAGTGCGCAGGTAGGCTTCTGTTGGAGAAGAGGATTCGTCAAGTTCGGCACTGTAGCGGATTCTCTGGCCAACCATGTAACCTCTCATGGAAAAGTTTACCTGAGAGTTTTCGTCAGTTTCGCTCTGCCTCCAGCTCATTGCGAAGAAATTTACCTTTGCCTTGTAGCTGTCCAGTGCAATGTAGTTGTAGTTGGATATTGCCTTTTTAACGGATTCAACAAGAGCGTCAAGGGATTCAAAAGTCCAGTCCTTTGGAGAGTCGTTGAATGCAATCATCTGCTTGGCCTGAATATAGGCGTTGGGGTAGCCGCTAATCTGAATGGTTCCCGCATCATCCTGCTCCAGAAAGAGGGAAAGTGTCTTTATGGCCTGATCCCAGTCGCCTTCGTTTTCGTACTCAAGGGCAAGACGGTAATAGAGTTCGGTGAGGCTTACATTGTCTGCAAAAGAGTCTATAAGCTGATTGAAGTAAATGATTCTGTTTGCGGAAGAGGAACTTATTTGGATAAGGTGCTGCAGGCATAAAAAGTGCACAGATGTGTCTTTTACGGTAAGGTCGGGGTAGTCGTTTATAATCCGCTCAAAGTAGTATTCCGCAACGGGAGAGGCTCCGCTTTCAAGGTAGGCGTAAGCGGTCATAAGAAGCCAGTAGGCGTTGTATTCGTCATCGGGGTGGGAGTTTACCCAGTCGGTAAGAAAAAGTTCCGCTCCAGAATAGTCTTTTACAGAAAGCATGTTGGAGGCAATTGTATTTACTATGGCGTAGCGTTCCTCGGAAGGCAACTGGCTTGTGTTTAATATGGAAAGAAGCTGTTCCTGCGTGGTGTCGTATGCATTCTTTTGCGATGAAAGGCTAGCGTTTGAGCAGGAGGAAAAAAGCAGGGCAATGCAGGCACAGGCTAAAATCGGTTTTTTATTCATGGCATAATTGTAACAGACGGCAGGGTTATTGGCAAGTGTCGAAAATTGTTGTAATATGTAAGTCTATTGCAAAAGGAGTGCTTGTTATGGAAAATAAAAAGACAGCTAAGGTTCCCATTACAAAGGCATCGTTCTTTATTTTTTTAGGACTGGTCTGTTTTTTTAACGGCATACTGGGACTTCTTATTTCTACACGGGCGATACCCTTTACATTCAAACAACTCTGGCCCCTATGCGTTATTCTTACGGGAGTTTCCATGTTTCTTGCAAGCATGTTTTACACCCACCGCATCCGAAGCGTATATCTTTTTCCTTCCATAGTGATTGTTGTTTTGGGCGGATGCCTTCTTCCTTTTTCACTTCACTTGATTAAAGATTCCCTTTCTGCATTTGTTTTAAAATGGTGGCCTGCAATTTTGGTTGCCGTGGGCATTGTGCTCATCATTCTGTTTATTGCCCAACAGGTAAACCACAAGGATTTTCCCTATATGACAGACGATTCCCTTGTGGAGGATGACGAGTGATAAGGCGGAGCTTTCTTACAGCCCTTGCATTTTTTTCTCTTGCCCTTGCGTGTTTTTTTTCTTCATGCGCTTCTACACCAAAAAAATCTGCGGAAGAAAAGGAACTGGAGGAACTTCTTTCTGATGATGAGGAATATGTTCCCGAAGAAGGTTCTGCAATAAGCATACCTATTCCCGAACAGACATCTCGTTCTTATTTTTCTACAATCAGTCAGTCTGTAATGGAACTTGTTTATGCTGGCTCGCAGTCATCTCTAAAGCAGGCGGCCCTTTCTCTTAGAAAAGCTGGAAACGAAGGATATGCCGAAAACGAAAAGATTCTTCTTGTTACGGTTACGGAAATGCTTACCATGGCCTATCCGTCTCAGTCTGCAAACTGGGAACTTCCTTCTGTAGACAGAAGCAACTCTTACATAGGAGCGCTAGATTCCGCAAAGAACAGCATCTACGATTCCAGTACGGGAAACTCAGATTTTCTTACTCTTGTGCTTCCCTCTTTTGTGCTGTTTAAAAATAATTCTGTAAGTTCCTACTACGAACAGTCATACAGGTCTCTTTCCGAAGCCCTTTCTTTAAAGCCTGATTCTGTAATTGCAAATTACCTTATGGCACTTCTTTTGCAAAAGAATTCGGAAATTTCGGCGGCACTTTCTTACATGCAAAAGGCCTACAGCGGTTCTCGTGACTGTGTTGAAATTGCGGAAGACCTTGCTCAGCTTTACTACGACAATAAGCGTTACGAAGAGAGTGCGTCGGTAATAAGTTCTTTTGTTTCTTCAAATCCGAATAACGAAACTTTCCTTGCTCTAGGTGCGAAAACTTACTACGAACTTTCAAGGCTTGACGAGGCGGACAGTTATGTTCAGCGCCTGCTTACTGTTGCTGGCGACAACATTGAATACACTCTGCTCCGTGCAAAAATACTTATGAAAAAGGGCGACTACATAAAGGCGTCTTCCTTGCTGGATGTCTATTCCCGTACCAACAGAACTTCTAGAGACTACCTGCTTCTGCGCTCTCAGCTTCAGCTTGAATGGAACAAGAGTCCGTCCAATGCTGCCGACACTATTGCAGAAGCCCTTGCACTTTATCCCACAGATTTTGAAGTTCTTCTTCGTGCGGCAGAAATTGCTTCCAGTGCAAGCACAAATGTTGGCGGAAAGACTGCCCTTCAGCTTGCGGCTTCTGTTCTAGAAAAACAGAGCGACAACACCACTGCGCTGGGCATAAGCGTTTCTGAGCTGGTAAAGGCTTCTAAGTGGTCTGAGGCCTATACCCTTAGTTCTAGACTTGTTTCCCGTACGGACATTTCTCCAGAAGTTCTTTCTCAGGCAAGACACACCCATGTAGACATCTGCATTGCTCAGGGACGAACCGAAGAAGCATGGAATCTTGCCTCCCTTCTTTACGGACAGAACAGCAAGGACGAAACAAATCAGCAGACATACATAAAGACTCTGATTGCAACAGGTCGTTACGAAACTGCGTCCTCACTTATAAACTCGCTTTTAACTTCTTCTTCGGCACGCATGAAAAGCTTCCTCTACTACCAGAGGAGTCGCCTTGACGCAACTGAAGAAGCCGTGCTTGCAGACCTACGCTCAAGCCTTACTTCAAATCCCCGTAACGAGGACGCCCTCTACCGCCTGTACGAACTGTATTACCAAAAGTCTGACTGGCGGCGTGCTCAGTATTACTTAAAGCAAGTGGTTGCTCTTAACCCAAACGACGCCCGACTTTTACGCCTGAATGCAGAACTGGACACTCTCTTGGGAAAGTAGGCTGTGAAGAAACGGAAACATTGCCGGAAGGTAAAATGCTTGCCGTAAGAATACCGTGTGCGTGTGCAGAAAAACAGGGGGCGTAGGGAAAAACAGACTGGCAAAACATCTGCACAAGCGTAGCGCGGAAGCCGTTTTGACAGGCTGGTTTTCCCGAGAGCCCCCTGCTTCTCTGCGCACAGTATTCTTTAGACTTACACCTTGTCTTCCACCCTGCCGCAGAACCTATTGCAAATTAGTCAGAATAATGCTACAGTAATACCCACTATTTTTTGAAAAAGGAAGGAATTTGTAATGTCTTTTATTTCATTTCTGTCAACTGGAACAGATGCGACCGCAATGGGTGGAAGCAGCCTTTTTATGCTTTTGCCATTGGTGCTTATTTTGGTAATCATGTATTTTTTCATGATTCGTCCCCAGAACAAAAAACAGAAGGAAACTGAAAAACAGATTGCGGCCCTTAAAAAGGGTGACAAGGTTATCACCATTGGCGGAATCCACGGAACTGTGGCTCAGGCTAAGGAAAAGACCCTTGTAATAAAAGTTGACGACAACTGCAAGATTGAATTTAACCGCACTGCCATTGCAACCGTTGTTACTGAAAAAACACTTTCTGACGATGAGGCAGGAAAGAAAAAGGATGTTGCTGACAAAATAAAAGATTCAGGTGACGAGGAAAAGAAAGATGAGTAAGAAAAGCCGTCTTATTATTATTCTGGCAGTTCTTGCATTCTGCTTCTGGTGTCTGTGGCCGTCTTTAAGCTGGTACGCACGCACTCCTAAGGAAGCACAGGCTTTGGCCCTTAGTTCTTTGGAAAAAATCAAAGACTACTCAAGTTCAAAGGCAAAGGCTGATGTGGAAGAACTAAAGGCTCAGGCAAATGCAAATCCTTCATTGGAACTTACTGCAGACCAGAAGTGGCTTCTTAAGGCTGCAAAAAAGAACTACAAAGCTATGGGTAAGGCTGTTCCTTCTCCCATGACTTTGAGGGATGCCCTTCTTGCTTTTGACAAGGATGAACTTACAGACCTTATCGAAAAACGCTATCGTGAAGAAATCCTTAAGAACAAGAACTATTACAAGAACTCGGTAAAACTTGGTCTTGATCTTAGCGGTGGTATGAATGTCATTGTAAAGGCAGACCTTGATGCAGCCGTTGCAAGTTTTGACGACAGTTCCGTTGATGCCGACACAATTAGGGCACAGGCAATGGAGCAGGCCATAGAAACTCTTACCGAACGAATTGACCGCTTTGGTTTGAGCGAGCCGGTAATCCGCCAGCAGGGAGAAGATCGCATTTACATTGAACTTCCTGGTGCCGCAGAAACAGATCAGATTAACTCCATCATCATGGGTAAGGGAATCCTTAACTTCCGCGAGGTGGACTCTGAGGCTACAAACAACTTCCTCATGCAGTACATGATTAACGGTGATTCACTGTTTGACTCTCGTGGAAACCTGATTGACTCTTCCATCATTCCCGAAGGCGATGAACTTGTGGGTCTTTATACTGTAGATGCCTATGGTCTTGACCAGCTGGATGACAACTATCCCTACCTTGTTGTAAAGGCAGAACCGATTCTTGACGGAAAGCATATTAAAAAGGCTGACCTGGGTTCAGAAAACCTTACTGGACGACCTACAGTAAACTTCGTTCTTGACGCAGAAGGAACAGACATTTTTGCAAACTTTACCGCCCAGAATGTAGGCACGGGAATTGCAATCGTAAGCGATACCCGGGCAAAGTCTTACGCAACAATCCGCGAGGCAATCCCCACTGGTTCTGTTCAGATTTCGGGATTCAGTCAGACTGAGGCACAGAACCTTCAGAAGGTTTTGCAGACCGCATGGCTTGATGTTCCCCTTTCTGTAGAAAGCCAGCAGGTTATTGGAGCAACTTTGGGCGACCAGATGATTCGTTCTGGTGTGTTTGCAATTCTTGCAGGTCTTGTCGCAATCATGCTCTTTATGCTCATCTTCTACAAGGGGGCTGGTGTAAACGCATGTGTTGCACAGGTTCTTAACCTTTACATAATGTTCAGTGTGCTTAGCGCCTTTAACCTTACCATAACACTTCCTTCCATTGCAGGTATGATTCTTACAATCGGTATGGCGGTTGACGCAAATGTACTTATCTTTGAACGCATTAAAGAAGAGCGCCGTCTTGGAAAGGACAGAGCTTCCGCAATCAGCGGTGGCTTTGGCAATGCTCTTTGGGCAATTCTTGACTCCAACATTACCACATTCATTGCGGCAATTTCCATGTCGCTTTTGGGAAGCGGTTCCATCCAGGGATTTGCAGTAAGCCTTGCAATCGGTGTATGGTCAACTGTATTTACTGCCCTTGTCGTTTCCCGCCTTATGTTCGACTTTAACACAGAAGTCCTTCATAAAGAAAACATCAGCATTGGTTGGGGGATAAAATAATGAAAAAGGTAATTAAATTTCACAAAGCATTCCTCGCCTGTGCTATCATAAGTACTCTCATCATAGCATTTGGAATCGTAGGAATTTTTACCCGGGGATTTAACTTTAGCATTGACTTTAAGCCCGGTCTTATTGAAGAAGTTCGCATTGCACCTCCTGCTATGGAACTTACCTATGACGGACCTGCATCAGTTACTGTTGATGTTTCCAACACTTCCGTTGACCTTGTTATAAGCGGAGTAGGTGCCGACAACCGCACAGAAACATTTACATTTGGTCAGAATCCTACGGTTGCACAGCTTGCTTCCGCACTTAACGGTGTTGAAGGCGTAACTGCCACTGTTCGGGGCTCCTCTGGTTCAGACTCTTACGGAATCTATGTAGACAACTCTTCTTCTACACGACTTGGCGGTGGAACTCCCATGTTGCTCTATGTTCCTGTAGAAGGTTCGGCAACAATTGACGGAATCCGTTCGGCAGTAAGTTCAATTTCTGATGCTCAGATAAAGGAACTTGGAACCGACTCTGAACGCAGCTATCAGATTCGTGTTGGCGTTTCTGAGGATGTTACAAACGAAGAACTGTTTGCTTCTATTGAACAGTGCCTTAACAGTTCCTTTGGTTCAGATAATGTTGCAGTTGTAAAGACAGACTTTGTTGCCTCATCATTCTCCAAGTCTCTTGCTTCAAAGTCCATCCTGCTTGCCATTGCTACCATACTCCTTATTTGGCTGTATGCTACAATCCGCTTCCACTGGGACTTTGCATTGGGCGCAATCATTGCACTTTTGCATGACACGCTTATCATGATTGCATTTATCGTTTGGACTCAGACTGAATTTTCTACCACAACATTGGCGGGTGTACTTCTCATCATCGGTTACTCAATCAACGCAACTGTAGTTATCCTTGACCGAATCCGCGAGAACATGAAGCTTGTAAACACAAAAGACTTTAACGACATTATAGACAAGTCTTTGAGCGACACTCTTACTCGTTCAATCATTACAACGGTTACTACACTGTTTGCCGCAATTTCGTTGCTGATATTTACAACTGGAAGCATAAACGACTTTGCAAAAGTACTTACCGTTGGTCTTATCTCTGGCTGTTATTCTTCTATGTTTATCAGCATGGGATTCATTTCTGCAATGAGGCGTAAGTGGGAACCTGGCGAAAATGCAAACAGGGTTAGGCCTAAAAAGTCAACCGCCCACAACTAGCATTTAACTGAACCGTTCGGTACCTTTCTTACCGGACGGTTTTTTTTAGGGGGACTTTTGTGAAGGTTATTCGGGCATCGGTTCTTGGTTACTGTATGGGGGTAAAGCGTGCCGTTGAAAGTGCGGAACAGGCCCTTCTTCATGCAGGAGCTGGCACTACCGTCTACACTCTTGGTCCCCTAATTCACAATCCTTCAGTTTTAAATTCCCTTGCTGAACGGGGGCTTCGCATTTTAAAGGTAGAAGAGTCTTCTTCCCTTTGCAAAGACGATGTGGTGGTAATCCGCGCTCACGGAACAACTCCCCAAATAGAAAAGACACTTGAAAAAAGCGGTGCTTGTGTGGTGGATGCAACTTGTCCCCGGGTGCATGGAAGCCAGAAGAGGGCAGCACTTTGGTCTTCAAGGGGTTACACTGTAATTATTGCCGGAGACAAAAACCACGGTGAGGTAACTAGCATTGCCGGTTATGCGGAAGGAAACTGCATTGTGGTTCAGTCTGTGAAAGAGGCGGAAGCAGTTATCCTGCCCCAAAAGGCGGTTCTTCTTGCCCAGACAACATTCAGTCCTGTGGAGTTTGAAAAAATCTCTAGCCTTCTTAAGAAAAAAAATCCTTCAATAGAGGTGTTCAACACAATCTGTAACGCAACTCTAGACCGGCAGAACGCTCTTCTTTCTCTGGAACCTACCGACGGCATTCTTGTCATAGGCGGAAAAAACTCTGCCAACACAAGGCGACTCTACGAAACAGCCTGCACCCTATGCGGTCATGTTGCCCTTATAGAAAGCGAGTCAGAAATACCGGATGAATTCTTTGCCCTTGGCACCGTAGCCCTTACCGCAGGAGCCAGCACCCCCGACTCTATCATAGACGCAGTAGAGCGCACCCTTCTACAGGGTAAGTAAGAAGCCAGTGTGCAAGAAAAGTAGGCGTAGGCCTCCAGTAAGCATACGAAAGAAAACAGGCGTAAGCGAAAAAGGCCTGTGCATGCGATAAGAAAATGAGGCGGCAAATCCATTTTGCAAAGTAAGAAGTCAGTATGCAGGGTAAAAAAACTGTGTGCATGAGAAGTGGGCGTAGGCCTCCAGTAAGCATACGAAAGAAAACAGGCGTAAGCGAAAAAGGCCTGTGCATGCGATAAGAAAATGAGGCGGCAAATCCATTTTGCAAAGTAAGAAGTCAGTATGCAGGGTAAAAAAA
>CALCRU010000026.1 GCA_937894335.1 uncultured Treponema sp.
TGATTATTCCCCATTTTACACCTCCGTGGGTGTCCTAATTTATGGGGTCAGTTCATCAAGTTAGGTTCTCCGCAACAAGGACTGTTCAAAACGAGCAGTCCTTTTTTTATGCTTTTTGTGTGGTCGGATTGAAGAAAAAAACATTCCTTAAGCCAGACTTTTTTTATTCCGATAAGAAAGGGAAGAGGTATTTTTCATGAAGAAGTCACTTGCCCTTACTCTTGTTTTTATGCTTGCCACCGAATCTGTCTGCTTTGCCGCCGGAAAGACTGCCCTTGCCATAAAAAAAGAAGCCCTGCAGAAAGACACTGTTCAATCTTCTATTTTGTATCTTCAGAGCATGACTGACTCTTGTGCCACTGCCGCAGACAGGCGTTCCATCCTTTACTTTACGGGAAAACTTCAGGAAGCCATGGGGCTTTACGCTGATGCAAGCCGTTCTTATGCCACTGCTGCAGGAATTGCCGCCGGTGATGCCGAAGGAATGCCAAAAGTTTCTTCTGAAAATCTTGTGCTTTGTGCGGTTAGGACAAGCCTTTGTGCAGGAGAGTTTGATACAGCAGACTCTTACCTTAACTCTGCAGTGCGTTCTTCAAAAGATGCGGGAGTTCTTGCAAATATCAACATGTATTCCGTGTGGAGTTCTCTTTGCCGCGCCCAAGATTCTTCTCAGACTGATGATGCGGTTTCCCTGCTAAAGGCTTACATGGGAATGGAGTCTATGAAGAGTGTTCGTGCCTCGGTACTTTTTACCCTCTGGTATCTTACTGATGAAGCACAGTATGCAGCCGCCTTAAAAAAAGACTTTCCCAAAAGTCCTGAGTATGCAATTGTTACAGGAAACGCCTCTGTAGTCAGTGTGCCATTCTGGTATTTTGTTCCCCGTGCAAATCATAACCTTGCAGATGAAAGTTCACCGGCAGATAAAAATGTTTCTGTTACGGCAGAAAGTGCATCACCTGTAAAAACTTCTTCAGAAAAAAGCACTCCGTCAGAGTCTGCAAAAAAAAGACAGCAGGTGGGATTTTTTGCAAGCAAGGCCAATGCAGATTCTCTCATAGAAAAACTAAAGGCCAAGGGATTTAATGCCTACTACTTTACCGAAACTCGCGCTTCTGGAACAACATATTACACTGTGGTAGTTGACGAAAACGCAGAAGGTACCATGGGTCTAAAATTAAGGGATGCTGGTTTTGAGTGTTATTTATTAAATTAGGAAATTATTGAAATTTCGACTTTTTTTCCTTGACAAAAATCGCGACTAAACATACACTAATTCTATGGACTTGAGAACTGTTTTAACACCCGAAACGGTGGATCTTCACCTTAAGGGAACAACTAAAGACGAAATTATTGACGAACTACTTGATGTTCTTGTAAAAGCAGGAAAAGTTACCGACAAGGCTACTGCCCGTGAGTGCGTTTTGGACCGCGAGCGCAAGATGTCTACCGGTATGAAGCACGGAATCGCAATTCCCCACGGAAAAACCGATACTGTTTCTGATCTGGTTGCATGCATCGGTATTTCTGATAATCCTGTCGACTTTGACAGCCTTGATCAGGAACCCTGTCGCATCTTTATTATGACTTTGTCTCCTGTTAACAAGACGGGTCCTCACCTTCAGTTCCTTGCTGAAGTAAGCCTTCTGTTTAAGTCTGCCGACAAGCGCGCACAGATTCTAAGCACTCAGGACAAGGCAGAAGTCATAAAGATTCTTACGGAGTAGAAGTAGGAATTTCCTGCATTTTTCCTCTATACTCCCTGCACAGGATGCAGGGGGTCTTTTTGTGTCCTTGTGCAAAAGACGCAAACCCTGTATACTTAGCCCATGAAGTTAGAAGCCCAGTTTACATCCCGTAACAATTCTCTTTTTTTTCTTGATGGAAGTCCTGTTTCCCTTTCCTCCTGCCCGTCTGTTTCAGCGGATGAGTGTTCAGGTTCCGTAATGCCCCAGGGAGACGCCCTTGTCTGTACCGTAACCGTTCCTTGGTCTCTTGTGGGAATGGATGAAGAAAACTACAACGAGGAATTTCTTGCTTCTCTTCGTGACTGGCTTAAAACTATGGACGATGCAAAGCAGTATGTCATTCTTGTTCCTTTGGCGGACGCTGATCTTTCCTCTGTAGAACAGAAGGAGGCTCTTACCGCCAGCGTAAAGCATCTGGCCCGCCGGGTAAAGGACTGCACTTCTGTAGTGGGCCTTGCCGTTCCCGAAGAATTTACTCAGTCTGACTGCGAGTTTTTTATGGAAGAAATCAGCAAAAAACACGCCCAGTATGTGTATTTTTCTAAAAATGACGCACTTTTAACCCAAAATCAGGCTATAGTCCGCTATTAAGTTCAAAGATTTTACAAAAAAGCGCACTGTTTGCAAAATTTTCTAAAATTCTCTTGCAAAAATCATTTTTTTATGGCAAACTTCCTGCAATTTACGAATTGGAGGATTCTGATGAATTCCTGTAGTCAGTCTTTTTTACATGCCAGCCGCCTTCCCCTTATTGTTTCGCTTCTGGCCATTGCAGCAAGTCTTTCTGTTTTCTTTCTGCTTCCCTCTCAGGAGCCAGAACACACTGATTCTGCCACCGCAAAATCTTTGGGAGAGGGAACTTCTATTGCAGACGAACTTCTGCTTTCTTCTTTTACTTTTTCTGATGATGAGGACGAGATCTCTTCCCGTGAGGACGAGGGCCTTTCCTTGTACCGCCAAAGCGAAAGCCGTGCCGCAGTTGAATGGTTCTACACTCAGGTAACAGGAAGCCGAGAAATTGCGGTAGCAGTTCTTGAAAGTGCTGACGAATACAATGTTCCCCTTGCCCTTGCATTTTCCCTTGCCCACACGGAAAGCAATTATAAGGTAACTGCAAAGCATGTAAACAAAAACAGCACCATAGACAGGGGACTTTTTCAGCTTAATTCCGCCTCCTTCCCCTCACTTTCAGAATCTGAATTCTACGATCCTGCTGTTTCTGCCCACTACGGAATGAGTCACCTTCGCTTCTGTCTTAATACCGCCGGTAACGAAATTGCCGCCCTTGCCATGTATAATGCAGGAACAAACAAGGTTCGCAACAACGGAACTCCTCACCAGACGCTTAACTACATCTCCGAAATAGAAACTTACCGATCTCTGTTGGAAGAAACTTTCTCTAGAGAAGTAGTGGCATACTTTAACAACCAGATGCCTCTTTATGCCGACAAGCTTATGGCCATGAAGCGCTGACCCTTACAGCTTAAAAAACAGGCGTAAGAGGTTGCATTTTAAGTTTGTTTTCATTATAATGTTTCTGTAAATAAAAACAAATGGAGACAGACTGATGAGCGAAAAAATTCCCTACAAAATTTATCTTTCAGAAAACGAGTTGCCGTCGTCTTGGTACAATGTTCGTGCCGACATGAAGAACAAGCCGGCTCCCCTTTTAAATCCTACAACACTTAAGCCAATGACTTTTGAAGATTTGCGCCCTGTGTTCTGCGATGAACTGATAAAGCAGGAACTTAACGAAACAGACGCATACATTCCCATTCCCGACGAAATCCGGGAGTTTTACAGAATGTACAGACCTGCTCCCCTTGTGCGGGCCTACTGTCTTGAAAAGAAGTTAGGAACTCCTGCAAAAATCTACTACAAGTTTGAAGGCAATAATACCAGCGGCAGCCACAAGCTTAACTCTGCCATAGCCCAGGCTTATTACGCAAAAAAGCAGGGCCTTAAGGGTGTTACCACAGAAACAGGTGCCGGACAGTGGGGTACAGCCCTTAGCATGGCATGCTCCTATTTTGATTTGGACTGTCAGGTTTACATGGTAAAAGTTTCTTACGAACAGAAGCCCTTCCGTCGCGAAGTAATGCGCACTTACGGGGCAAAGGTAACTCCGTCTCCCAGCGAAACAACTGAAGTTGGAAGAAAAATCCTTGCGGAATTTCCTGGTACAGGCGGAAGTTTGGGCTGTGCAATTTCAGAAGCAGTGGAAGCCGCAACAAAGCAGGAAGGCTACCGCTATGTTTTGGGAAGCGTTCTGAATCAAGTCCTTTTGCATCAGACTGTAATCGGTCTTGAAACAATGACCGCAATGGACAAATACGGAATTAAGCCAGACATAATCATAGGATGTGCCGGAGGTGGTTCAAACCTTGGCGGACTCATTTCTCCCTTTATGGGAAGAAAACTTCGTGGAGAAGCGGACTACAAATTCATCGCCGTAGAACCTGCAAGTTGTCCAAGCCTTACTCGCGGAAAATTTGTCTACGACTTCTGCGACACAGGACATGTATGCCCCCTTGCAAAAATGTACACTCTTGGAAGCGAGTTTATTCCATCGGCAAACCATGCAGGCGGACTGCGCTACCATGGAATGAGTTCAATACTTTCTCAGCTGTATGACGACAAACTGATGGAGGCGCGCTCTGTTGAACAAACTGCCGTTTTTGATGCTGCACAAAAGTTTGCTAGGGTAGAGGGAATCCTTCCTGCTCCAGAGTCAAGCCATGCTATTAAGGTTGCTATTGACGAGGCGTTAAAATGCAAGGAAACCGGCGAAGAAAAAACAATACTCTTCGGACTTACAGGAACCGGCTACTTTGACATGTACGCATACAAGGCGTTCAACGACGGAAGCATGACGGACTACATTCCCACCGACAAGGATTTGGAAAGAGGATTTTCCGCTCTCCCTAGAGTTTAAATGCAGTATTCGTAACCTGCAAACTCCGTGTTTTTCTGAGCAAGTTCTTCGAGGGTAATGGAATCAACATAACTGTTAACCGTTTCCTCGAAGTTCTGCCAGAAGTGCTCGTTGCTTACAGAGGTAAGGTGAACCCTTTCGTTTGTTCCGCGCGGCGCAAGGTCGCCTTCCATTGCGCGAAGAATTTCTCCTATCGTGTATTCCGAAGGCTCTTTGGTAAGCTTGTAGCCTCCCGCGCTGCCTCTGCTTCCGGTAACAAGACCTGCCTTTCCAAGCTGAATCAGAATCTGCTCCAAATACTTTACAGAAAGATTCCGCCTGTGCGAAAGAAGCTTAAGCGGAATAAAGGAATCTGATGAAGACTCTGCCAAGTCTGTCATAATCAAAAGCGCGTACTGTCCCTTTGTAGAAATTCTGTACATTTCTTTTACTCTCCAAATGCGTTCTTTATTCTGTCAAGCGCATCTTTTAAAAGCGGACGAGGTGTCGCTATGTTTATGCGCTGGTAACATTCGCCTTCTTTTCCGAACATGGTGCCGCGGTCAAGCCAGACTTTAGCCTTGTTTACAATCAGGTAGTCAAGTTCGGCATCACTTAATCCATATGCAGAAAAATCTAGCCAAAGAAGAAAAGTTCCTTCAGGCTCAATAAGGCGAACCTTTGGAAGATTTTCTTTAAGGTATGTTCTAACAAAATCAATGTTCTGCAAAAGATGTTTCCTTAATGCATCAAGCCATTCCTTACCGTTTTCGTAAGCGGCACGGGCTGCTGTAAGACCCATAATGCTAGGCTCGTCGTAGCCGGTCTTGTCCTTTTCGTCAGAAAACTTTTTTCTTAGCGCGGGATTCTGAATGAAGTTTGTCGAGAACTGGAGTCCTGCAAGGTTGAAGGTTTTGCTTGGCGACATTGAGACCACGCAGTTTTCCGCAGCCTCTTTTGAAAGCGTCGAATACACGGTGTGCTTGTTCGGCGCAAAAACAAAATCGTTGTGAATCTCGTCTGCAAACACAATCACATTGTGCCTTAGGCAGATGTCAGAAATTTTCTCCAGCTCCTCCTTCGTCCAAACTCTGCTTACAGGATTGTGCGGGCTGCAAAGAATAAAAAGTTTTACATCGTTTTCTTCTATTTTTTTCTCAAAGTCCTCGAAGTCAATCTGCCACTTGCCGTCTTTTTCGTAAAGGGAGGAGGTTACAAGGCGGCGTCCGTTAAGCTCAATCATATTTTTAAACGGATAGTAAACCGGTGTCTGGATTATTACCGCCTCATTTTCTTTTGTGAATGCTTTTATTGCGCAGCAGATTGCAAAAACAACTCCCGGAGTAGAGACCATCTGCCTTCTGTCAAATTCAAAGTCGTGCTCGTCCTTCATCCATTTTTTTAGTGCATCGTGAAAGCTTTGGTCTAGGCAAGAGTAGCCGAAGATTCCGTGCTGAACCTTCTGCTGCAGTGCCTCCAAGATTACGGGTGCTGTGGGAAAGTCCATGTCCGCAACCCAGAGCGAAAGGACATCCGCAGGTTTTCCTCTTGCGACCGCCAAATCTGTTTTAATGCAGTTGGAGTTGTGCCGGTCTGTAACTTTATTAAAATCGAAGTCCAATTAAATTCTCCGTAAAAAGATAATTACCTATTGACTTAATAGGTAATATGTAGTATAACTGAAATTACCCAGTAAGTCAATAGGTAATTTCAGTTATTTTAAGGAAACTTATAGGAGAAATTATGGCAAAGGTTTTGGATCAGCCGCGCTACAAATGCGCACTCGCTGCAATGCAGACGGTTCAGGCTATTCCCGGCGCAATTCCGATTCTTCATTCCGGACCGGGCTGCGCCTCAAAGCTGAACGATAACAACGGCACAAGCGGACGCTACAGTCCCAACATTTTTCCGTGCACTTCCATAAGCGAGAAGGAAGTTGTCTTTGGCGGCAGTGCAAAGCTGCGCTCTACAATAGAAAATGCTCTTAAGGTTATAGACGCGGATTTGTTCGTGGTGCTTTCAGGCTGCACAGGAGAAATAATCGGCGACGACATTGAAGAGGTTGCGGGAAATTTTTCTGACGCGGAAAAGCCCGTGGTGTGGGCAAAGACCCCCGGCTTCAAGGGCAACAACTATGTGGGCCACGACTGGATTTTAAAATCTATCTTCGAGCAGTATTTTAGCCGCGACGAGGTGATTGATTTTTATTCCGGCAAAAAAGAAAAGAATCTGGTGAATCTTTTTGTTGCTCCTCCGCAGCAGGACCCCTACTGGCTTGGAAACCTTCGCGAGCTAGAGTCTCTTCTTGAAAGCATTGGTCTTAAGCCCAACACAATCTTCGGCTTCGGACGCGGGCTTGAGAATTTGAATAAAATTCCTATCGCGGAATTTACAATTCTTGTTTCGCCTTGGGCAGGTTTGGAAAGCGCAAAATATCTTGAGCAGCGCTTTAAAATTCCGCTCTTGCAGTATCCTGTTCTTCCGATTGGTGCAACGGAGACAACGAAATTTCTGCACGCTGTTCAGGAGTTTACCGGAGCGGACAAAGCTCTTGTAGAAAGGGTGATTGCAGAAAAAGAATCTGAATTCTACTACTACATAGAGCGCTTCGCAGACACTCTGCTTGAGACGCGAATTCTTGGTAAGCGCTTTACAGTTGTGAGCGACAGTCAGTATGCTATTGCGGTAACAAAATTTCTTGTAAACGACATGGGACTCTTCCCCGAAAAAATCTTTATTACTGATGACGCACCTAAATCATCAAGAGAAAAAATTTCTGCGGAATTGAACAAACTTAATTACGGAATTACGACAGAGGTTTTGTTTACAACTGACGGTCACGAAATTCATGAACAGATAAAAAATTCAGACTTTTCAGGAACTCCGCTCATACTTGGTTCAAACTGGGAAAAGAAACTGGCGGCATCTTTAGGAGCACACTTTGTAAATGTCAGTTACCCCATGCTTGAAAAACTTGTAATCAATGATCACATAGCAGGTTACTCTGGAGGACTTCATCTTCTGGAGCAGATTTTCACGGCGGCAATGAGCAAGCTTAAACTGTAGGAGGAAGTATGCCATATAACTTTAAAAACGCTAATGTTGCAATTAGAGAAAATCGTCTTGGTTCAATTACAGGATTTGTAGGTGACCTTGATACTTTGGTAAAACGCTCAGAAGACGGAAGCCTCCGTAACAGAGAACGATGCTTTAGTCAGTCAAGTTCATGTCTTTCAGGATGTGCTCTTAATGCCCTTGCCGCAATAAGAAATGTCGCTGTTGTCTACCACGCTCCTGCCGGCTGCACCGCAATGGCAAGTAACGACAATGTTAAGTTCGGTCAGATTGCCGCCCGCGTAAACAAGACGACGAATTCTGTTTTTGTATGCACAGACCTTAACGAAAAGGACACCGTGTTCGGCGCGACGGGCGACCTTAGAAAAATTATTCTTCACACTTACGAAACCTACAAGCCTGATGCCATTTTTGTTTCTTCAAGCTGCGTGTCTGGCGTTACAGGCGAGGATGTTGACGGTGTTGCAAGCGACCTTGACGCGGAGCTCCCTGTTCCTGTAATTCCCGTCCACTGCGAAGGCTTTAAAAGCCGCATCTGGGCAAGTGGATTCGACATCTCTGACCATGCCGTCCTGCAGGGAATAGTAAAGCCTCCTAAGCAGAAGAGGCGCGTAATCAACATAAAGAACTTCTACGAAAGCGCACGCCCTCAGATTACAAAAATCTTTAACGAGGTGTTCGACGCTGAGCCTCAGTTTTTGTACTGCAACTCCACTATTGAAGAGCTTTCTCACTTAAGCGAGGCCCTGTGTACTGTATGTATCTGCGGAACCTTGGGAACATATCTTGGTAACGCTCTTGAAGAAACCTACGGAGTTCCCTATGTGCGCACGATAAATCATTCGGGCGTAACAGGCTTTGAGACATGGCTTCGCGGAATAGGAGACGCAATAGGTAAGAGGGAAGAGGCTGAGGCTTACATAAAAAAGCAGCGCGAAATCTACATGCCCCAGATTGAGGCCGTTACAAAATCTCTTAAGGGCTTGCGTGCCGTTATTGGAATGGGTCCTGGTTTTACATACGAAATTGCTCGGGTGCTTCAGGAATTTGGAATGACAATTGACTACGCTCTTGCCTGGCACTACGACTACAAGTACGACAACGGTCAGGTTCCTCCTGCACTGGAGCATCTTCTTAAGACTTCGCCAAAAGATATGAAGGTTGCAGTTGCAGACCAGCAGAACTACGAGGTGCTTAACATACTCAATCACTTCAAGCCCGATGTGTACTTTAGCCGTCACCCGGGAACAACCGTCTGGGCAATCAAGCAGGGCTATGCGGCTGTCTTTGTTGCTGACGAATACACTGTGTTCGGTTACGAAGGAACGCTGAGTTTTGCAAAGCTTATCCGCGATACAGTTACCAATCGTTCCTTTGAAAAAAATCTTGCGGCAAGAATCAAATTGCCCTACACAAAATGGTGGTATGAGCAGAGTAACGAAAAATTTATAAAAGAGGAAGGAAAAAAATAATGGCAAACATTCACAACTCACTTACGGAATTAGTAGGACACACTCCTTTGGTACGCCTGCACGGTTACGAAAAGCTGCACGGCTTAAAGGCGCATCTTCTTGCGAAGGTTGAATACTTCAATCCGATTGGAAGCATTAAGGACAGAATTGTACTTCGGATTATTGAAGACGCTGAGCGTGAGGGGAAAATTGTTCCAGGAAAAACTACTCTTATTGAATACACTAGCGGAAACACTGGAATTGCAGTAAGTGCAATCGGTGCAATGAAGGGTTACAAGGTTCAGATTTATCTGCAGGAAGGAGTAAGCAGGGAGCGTCTTCAGGTAATGAAGGCCTTTGGTGCCAATGTTACAAAAATTGGAGATGTTCCCGAGCTGCAGGACGCGCTTAAGGCTACCAACAACGACTTTGTTGCGGCAACGAACATCCTTAAGCAGCACATTCGTGAACGGGTGGCGGCAGGAGATGACATTTACTTTGTTGACCAGATGATAAATCCGCTCAACCCTGTGGCGCATCACGACTCAACAGGTCCGGAAATCTGGAAGGACACCGACGGTAACCTTGCGGCTGTGGTTGCGAGCGTAGGAACGGCAGGAACAATCCGCGGCATAAGCGACTACATTCACGAGCAGGACAAGAGCGTAAAGGTGTTTGCGGTAGAGCCTGCTGCAGACGACAAAATTCTTACCGGCATACACAACTTTACCGATGTTCCGTTCGATCGCGTTCCTCCAAGTCTTCGTGACGACGGCAAGTACAAGGAAGGCGTTTACGAGGAGGTTTTGGTTGCCGACTCTAACGGCGCTTTCCAGGCTGCACGCGATGTTGCCAAAACAGACGGCGTTCTTGTCGGTAACTCTAGCGGTGCGGCTTTGTGGGGTGCCACTCAGATTGCTCATCGTGAAGAGTTTGCAGGAAAAAACATTGTAGTAATTTTTCCTGACACAGGTCTGCGCTATCTGAGTACGGATTTGTTTGGCGAATGACTCTCCAACAGATAAAGTACATTCTTGGCGTTGCGGAAAACGGTTCTCTTAACAAGGCGGCGGAAAAACTTTACATCTCACAGCCGTCTTTGACAAGCAGCGTGCATGATGCGGAATACGAGCTTGGCTTTCAGATTTTTAACCGCAGTGCGCGAGGAGTAACCGTTACCGAACGCGGAAAGAATTTTGTAGAGGACGCAAGGGTTCTGTACAAAAATTATGAGGAGCTGCTGCGACGCTACACAGAAAAAGAGCACAAGACCTTTTCCGTCTCAACCTTGTACTATGCTTTTGCGCGCAAGGCGTTTGTTGAGGTCGTAAAAAAATTTTCTCCTGACGGCTACGATTTTACCTTTCGCGAGATGAAGGCGGGCGAGGTAATAGATGATGTTGCCTCCGGTAAGAGCGAGCTGGGCATTATCTACCTGAGCGACGCAAACCGCGAGGCAATGCTTAAATCTCTTGAGGGGCGCAATGTAGTGTTCCATCATCTTACTGAATGCAATGCCTTCGTCTATCTTTACAAGACGCATCCTCTTGCAGAAAAAGAATCAATCTCTTTGGACGAGCTTTCTGAATTCCAGTTCGTAACCTATGACCAGAGCGACCTTACTGCCTTCTTTACGGAGGAGGTAAGAAAGAGGCGCGAGCTTACACAGTCCATAACGGTTGCTGACCGCGACACAGTTCTTAGCCTTTTAAAATCTCTTAACGGCTACACCTTTTTGTCAGGAGTGCTGGGCGAAGAAAGCGATGGCGACTACATTCCCATTCCGCTTAAGAATCTTGAGGATGATGTTTCGCGTACCTTCGAGCTGGGCTACATAACTCCAAAGGACATGCGCATGAACAACATCAGCCTAACTTACATTGACGCTATAAGGCGCATCCTTCACATTGCGGGCTTTTCCTGCTGACCCGGCTCTATTTGTATTCCGCGAATTTTCTTATGCGGTGAACTACGCCCATGCCTTCGCAAAGCCTTGTGCATTTCTCTTCGTCTTCTCTGCTGATTGTGGTTGCGACTGTGGTAAGCACTACGCGCGGAACATAAAGAGCCGCCTCCTTTGCAAAAGAAAGCAGCGCGGGATACGCCTTGTCTTTAAAAACAGGGCGCACGATTTTTTCGTAGATTTCTGCATCGCTTGAATTAAGGCTTATGGAAACGCAGTCTATCTTTCCCTTAAGAAGCGGCGCAATGTGCTTCTTGTTAATCAAGTCGCCAAGACCGTTCGTGTTTATTCTTACAGGAAGAGAATAATTTTTTTTAAGAAAGTCTGCCACCTCAAGAAGAACATCAAGCGCTTCCGTAGGCTCGCCGTATCCGCAGAAAACAAATTCCTTGTACGAGGCAAAGCGTTCTGTTTTTGCTTCCTGCTCTATTGCGTCAGTTACTTCCTTTGCGGTAGGTTCTTTTTCCAGCCACAGGCTTTCTACATTTTCAAATTCCGCGCCGTCAGCCTTCTGTCTTATGCAGAAGGTGCATGCGCAGGGGCAGCGGTTTGTAAGGTTTATGTAGAGTCCGTTGTACTCGGGATATATTATCGTCATTGATTTTTTCATGCGTTCATTTTACCTCTTATGATTTTTTTTGAAAACATGTTTGCTCGTTTTTGCTATAAAATTTTTCTATACCCTCAATAAGAAATTTGTATTATACAAAACTCTTTTTATTTTGTATAACATAGCAAGTTGGTAGGTAATTACTACTGACAATTTACCTCCTGTGAATCGGAGAGAGGTGTTTTTTTTGAGGTGCGATATGATTGCAAAAATTAAGTCTGTGCTCTGGCGGCTGTTTCCTGCGCTCGGAGTTCTTGTTGCTCTTATTGTGCAGAATGCAGTTCCGAACAGTCCGCTTCATCCTGCTGCGGTTAAGAACTACTACACGGGTCTCCTTCAGATTTTGCTTGCGCTTGCTGTTCTGTTTTTTGTTCTTTCGCTTTTTATAAAGCCGATTAAAGAAAAACTTTATAACAAAGGGCCGTTTTTGTTCGGCGCAGGTATTGTTGTAACTGTCATAAATGTTATTACTGCGAAGGCTGCTCTTCTGCCCGTGCTTTTCTTTCCAAGCTACGACAACATACTTGCTGTTTTTGTTGACTCGCACGAGCTTCTTCTAAAGTGCGTGTGGTATTCGTTCAAGCTCATGGCGCTCGGTGTTTTCTGGGGAATCATTGCCGGCTTTATTACCGGAGTGTTTTTGGGCTTCTCGCAGAAGGTTTACTACTGGATAAATCCTTACATAAAGCTTATCGGACCGATTCCTGCAACTGCATGGATTCCTCTTGTTCTTACAACCTTTCCGACACCGTTCGGAGCCAGCGTGTTCATCATTGCGCTTGCGGTTTGGTTTCCGGTTCAGCTTATGACAAGCTCAGGCATTCAGAATACGACTAAGGTCTACTTTGAGGTGGGAAAAACCTTGGGAGCAGGAACATTTTTTCAGGTGTTCAAAATTGCGGTTCCTGCTGCTCTGCCGAACATCTTCCAAGGTGTGTTCAACGGAATATGTGCCGCGTTCATCGCGCTTATGACCGCTGAAATGTTCGGCGCAAAATACGGAATAGGCTGGTACATAAGCTGGCAGAAGGCAATGATGCTTTACAGCGGAGTTTATGCAGGTCTTATTATGATTGCGGTTTTCTGTACCGTGATTATTTCTGCGCTTTTCAAAGTGCGTTCAAAACTGCTCGGTTGGCAGAAGGGGCTTATCAAATGGTAGCGACAAACGGCGAGATAAAAATTAACGGCGTAACAAAAATCTTCGGAGGTGAGGGGGAAGAGCAGGTTACCGCTTTGAACGGAGTAGACTTTACTATTCCTGCAGGAAGCTTTGTTTCTTTGATAGGACCCTCCGGCTGCGGAAAGACAACTCTTTTGCGCTGCATTGCAGGACTGGAGACACCTACCGCGGGCGATGTTGCTGTTGACGGCGTGAAGGTTACAAAACCCGGAAGCGACAGAGGCTTTGCATTCCAGCAGGCAAATCTTTTTCCGTGGCTTAACATTCGCGACAACATTTCGTTCGGGCTTAGGGCGCGTCATATCTACAAGGAGCGCAAGGCTGATGTTGACAAGTTCATAAATCTTGTGGGGCTTAAGGGCTTTGAAAAAAGCTTTCCGCATCAGCTTTCGGGCGGAATGAACCAGAGGGCTAGCCTTGCCCGTGCGCTTGTGGGGCATCCTAAGATTCTTCTTTTGGACGAGCCGCTGGGTGCTTTGGACGCGTTTACAAGAATGACCATGCAGGACGAGATTCTTCGCCTGTGGAAGGAGCACAACACGACTATGGTCATGGTAACGCACGATGTTGACGAGGCGGTTTACTTAAGCGATTTCGTTGTAGTAATGTCTCCGCGTCCTGCCAAGGTTGAAGAAATCATCAGAATAGATTTGAGCCATCCCCGTGCAAGAAGTCAGGATGTGTTCCTTCACTATCGCACGAAGATTCTTGAAATCCTGGATTATGCAGGAAAGGTTCAGGAGGTTGAATATGCAATTTAAAAATAAAAATACGGCACATCATAAGAAAGGAGGTTTGCTTATGAAAAAAACACTTTGGATGACAGGTGCGCTTGCAGTTGTTGCGGCAGCTCTTGTTCTGTCGGGATGCAATAAGAAGTCCGGTGCATCCTCTTCAAGCGGGGACGATGTAAAGGTTGTCCGCATAAACTTTCAGACAGGCGGCTTGTGTGCGGCTCCTGTTCATGTTGCTATGAAGCTGGGACTGTTTGACGAGGAGCTTTCTGCAATAGGACAGAAGGCGGAGTATGTTCAGGTTGTGGAAGGCGGCGCAACTCTTGCAGAAATGATTGCTTCTGGTAAGGTTGATGCAGGCTACGGCTTGTATGCTACGCAGATGCAGGCAATGGAGAACGGTCTTCCTATTTCGTTCACATCAGGAATCCACATCGGATGTACAAAGTATTATGTTCGCGCTGACAGCGATATCTATACCGTTGCGGACTTACGCGGTAAGACAATCGGTGTTCCGGGACTTGCGGACTCAAGCGTCATGCACTTGAAGCGAAAGCTTCTTGACCTTGGCGTAGGCGTTACCGCAGAGAACAACGAGGTTGAATTTGTGGCTTATGCTTCAAGTGACCTTGCAATTGCTCTTAACAACGGTGCTGTTGACGCTATAGGTGCGCATGACCCTGTTGCAACTACAGGCGAGCTTGCCTACGGCTTCAGAAAAATTCTTGACACCGGCATAGACGAAAAGTTTGCCAACGAGTACTGCTGCCAGCAGTTTGTAACTCACAAGCTTCTTAGGGAAAATCCTGAGGGCGCTGCCGCCGTTACACGCGCACTGCAGAAGGCCGCTGCTTTTGTAGAGGCAGAGCCGCGCGCAGCTGCACAGCTTCAGATAGAGAATGATTTGGTTTCTGGTGATTTGGACTTCAACACCGCGCTGCTTGAGGAAATCAACTTTAGGCCTAGCCGTTCTCTTGGAAAGAAAACCTTCGCAGATGCTGCACGCCAGCTTCAGACTGTGGGAATTCTTAAAGCCTCTACCGACATCGAGAAGTTTATAAGCGAAGGCTACATAGAGATTTTCGGTGTGCCTGACGGATATACCTATGACAGTGCCACAAAGACATACACTGCCATCTATGAGGATAGGAGCTAAAAAATGAAGGCGAATCGTTTTGTATTTGCAATAATCTTTGTTGTTTTGGGTGCAGTTATCGCGCTTGCTCCGTACACATTCGCGGAGGTCTGCTCTACAGCAGAAAAAATAATGAAGTGCCATTGGACTGCACGCGTTGAGCTTTTCTTGGGAATAACTGTTGCTGCTTTGGGAATTGTAAAGTTTTTCTTTGCGGACAAGAATTTTCAGCTTGGAATTAACTTCGGAATTCTTTTTAATGCCCTCGGTGTGATTCTTATTCCTACGGTGATAATCGGTGTGTGCGGAATGAAGACCATGCACTGCAATGCTGTCTCTAAGCCGGTGCTTGTCGTGCTTGGAATTGTTACAGCTGTTGCCGCGGTTGTTCAGAGCGTAAGCTTATGGAAAAAGCAATAACTGTTACAGGACTTGCTTTTTCAAACATAAAACGAAAGCCGTACAGAACGGCTGCGCTGATTGCGATTATTGCGCTTTCTGCAGCTGTTCTGTTCAGCTCTCTCGTTCTTGTTTCAAGTCTAAGAAGCGGCATAAACGGAATACAGTCACGCATAGGAGCAGACCTTATGATTGTTCCAGAAGGTTACGAGTCAAAGGCAGAGGGAGTGCTTTTGTCCGGCGAGCCAAGCTACTTTTACATGGATAAAGCGGTTGAGGACATCGTAAGGGGCGTAGAAGGCGTGGAGGCTGCTACAGGTCAGTTTTATCTTACCAGTCTTTCCGAAAGCTGCTGCGATTTTCCCATTCAGATAATCGGCTTTGATTTGGAGAGCGACTTTATAGTAAAGAGCTGGGCCGGCTCCAAAATAAAAGAGTCGGGTAACGGAATGCTTTTTGCAGGAAGCAACATCACCCTTGAAAAAAACAAGGTGCGCTTCTTCGGAGGGGAGCATGAGGTTACTTCAAAGCTTTCAAAGAGCGGCACCGGTATGGATAATGTTATTTTTGCGGACCTTTCCACATTGCAGAGCATTTTTACTGATGCAAAGGAAAAGGGCTTCGGCTTTATTTCTGACGGCGACACTCTTAGCAAAACAAGCGTAATTCTTGTGCGCCTTAAGGACGGCTACAGCGCAGACGGAACATCGCTTCGCATAAAAACTGCTGTGGGCGAAAAAGAAAAAATTCAGATTATACAGGCTGAGCAGTTTGTCTCTACCTTTGCGCAAAAGCTTTCCTCTCTTCTGATTTTTATCTACGCGATATGCTTGGTGGTTTTTATAATTGCGGTTCTTACGCTTGCGGTAGTGTTCTCGCTTTCTCTTAACGAGCGCCTTAAGGAATTTTCCGTGCTGCGTGTTCTGGGTGCAAACCATTCAAAGCTCGCGTCTCTTGTTTTTAGGGAGGCGGCCGTTCTGGGGGCAAGCGGTGCTGCAATAGGAATCTTTGTAGCGGCAATAATCGTGCTGCCGTTCAACATTCTTATTTCGCAGAAAATCACGCTGCCTTTTTCGCTTAGCAGTGTCTGGCAGATTGCAGCTTTTGCTTTGCTTTCGTTCGTGCTTTCTGTTCTTGCATGCCTTGCCGCATCGCTAAAGAGCGCGCTTCGCATTTCTAGGCTTGAGCCTTATGGAGAAGTAAAATGATAGAAATAAAAAGCATTACAAAAAGTTTTTTTTCCCCACGCGGGGTTATTAAAGTGCTTGACGATTTTTCGCTTGTAATAAACGACGGAGCTTTTTTAGGCGTAGAAGGAAAGTCAGGGGCAGGAAAGTCCACCCTTATTTCTTTGATTGCAGGACTACAGAAGCCTGACAGCGGAAGCATTCTCTATGCAAACAGAGACGGCTCCGTTACCGACATTTTTTCTCTTGACGACAAGGAGCTTAGCCTGTTCAGAAACAGGAACATTGGGTTTGTCTCGCAGGAGCAGAGCTTTCTTGAAAACCTTACCGTCTTTGACAATGTACGCCTTCCGTATTTTTTAGATGACAGCCAGAAAAAGGATGCGGCCTTTATAAACGAGCGGGCAAGGTATCTTCTTAACGAGCTTGGTATAGCCCATTTGGAAAAGAGCTGGCCCAGGGAGCTTTCTGGTGGGGAGAATCACCGTGTGCTTATAGCGCGCGCACTTATAAACAATCCCGATACAGTTATTGCTGACGAGCCTACGGAATCCGTAGACGAGGAAAGAACCGAGCAGATTGTTCGCATTTTTAAAAGCGTTGCCGCATCCGGTAAGACCGTCATACTTGTAAGCCATGACAAATCAGTTCTTGCCGAATGCGACGAGTGCGTGTCTCTTTAAGGAGGGTCTCTTTAGAGGCTGTTATTCCAATGCCTGCGCAAGGTCTGCAATAAGGTCGTCTGCGTTTTCAAGTCCTACAGAAAGCCTTAATGTTGAAGGAGTTATTCCGTTCTTAAGGCGAAGCTCCTCCGGCACATCTGCGTGTGTCTGCGTCGTCGGGTAAGTGATAAGAGTTTCCACACCGCCAAGACTTTCCGCATATTTAATCAGATTCACTTTGCTTAAGACAGAGAGCGCTTTTTCTGTGCTTGTCGCTCTGAATGTTAACATAGAGCCGAAGCCGCGCGACTGCTTTTTTGTTATCTCGTAACCTGGATGCTCTTTAAGCCCCGGGTAGATTACGCTTTCTACATTCTTCTGCGTCTTAAGCCATTCTGCAATTTTTTGCGCCGTCTGCTCAGATTTCTCCATGCGCACCGCAAGAGTTTTTATTCCGCGCAGCAAAAGCCAACTGTCGAACGGAGAAAGTCCTGCGCCTGTTGTCTTTATAAAAAAGCGAAGACGCTCCTGAACCTCTGCATTGTTGGTTACGATAAAGCCTGCAAGAGTGTCGTTGTGTCCTGCTAGGAATTTTGTTCCGCTGTGAATTACAATGTCCGCTCCTAAATCAAGAGGATTCTGAAAGTAGGGCGACATGAATGTGTTGTCTACGATAAGGTGAATGCCGTGTGCCTTTGCCAGAGCTGCAGTCTTTGCAATGTCGGTAACATTCATCATGGGGTTTGTGGGCGTTTCTATGTAGATTGCCTTTGTGTCCTTTGTAATAAGAGGCTCAAGGTTCTCTGCGGAGCAGTTTGCTCGCGTAAATTTAATTCCGTTTTTTACAGAGATGTTGTCGAACAGCCTAATTGTTCCGCCGTACAAATCAGAGTCCACGATAAGATGGTCACCCGGTTTGAACAGCTCCATAAGAAGCGTGATTGCAGCCATTCCCGTAGAAAGTGCAAAAGCATCAGTGCCATGCTCAAGAGAGCATACAATTTTTTCCAGCTGCTCCCTCGTAGGATTCTGAAGCCGCGAATAGTCGAAGCCTGAGCTTTTTCCTACAGCAGGGTGCGCGTAGGTTGCTGTTTGATAAATAGGAAAGCTGATTGAGCCGTAGTGCTTACAGTTTGCAATGTCTTCCTTTTCGTTTTCCAAGTGGATGCATTTTGTTTCGATTGATAAGGGCATGGCTGCCGCCTCCTGTTTATGCTAAATCTTGTAGTCGTCCGCCATATCCATAAGACCGTATTCAAGAAGAATCTGCTCAAGGCGTTCCTGCGTCATAGGAGTAGGAATTGTGAACATTGTGTTGTTGATTACAGCCTCCGCAAGGTTGCGGTATTCGTTTGCCTGATTTGAGTCGGGCTTGTATTCGATTACTGTCTTGCGGTTTATTTCTGCACGCTGAACTATGTTGTCTCTTGGAACAAAATACAGAAGCTGTGTTCCCAGTTCTTTGCTGAACGCACGAAGAAGGTCAAGTTCCCGGTCTACATTGCGACTGTTGCAGATTATTCCGCCCAGTCTTACTCCTCCTGCCTTTGCGTAACGGCTTATTCCCTTTGCAATGTTGTTGGCGGCATAGAGGGCCATCATTTCTCCTGAGGCAACTATATAGATTTCCTTAGCCTTTCCCTCTCGAATAGGCATAGCAAAGCCTCCGCATACGACATCACCCAGAACATCGTAAAATACAAAGTCAAGGTCATCAGTGTATGCGCCAAGATTTTCCAGCATGTTGATTGAAGTTATTATTCCGCGTCCTGCACAGCCTACACCAGGCTCGGGTCCGCCTGATTCAACGCATCTTGTTCCTCCGAAGCCGGTGCGCATTATGCGGTCAAGCTCTACATTTTCGCCTTCGTCGCGGATTGTGTCCAGTACGGTTTTTTGTGCAAGTCCGCCGAGCAAAAGACGGGTAGAGTCTGCCTTAGGGTCGCAGCCTACAACCATTACTTTTTTTCCGTGCTCCACAAGTCCTGCGGTAAGATTCTGCGTTGTGGTGGATTTTCCTATTCCGCCTTTTCCGTAGATTGCAATTTGTCTTAGTTCTGCCATTGTAGTCTCCTTATTAGTTAAACAGGCCTTGAACCTGATTGTACTTCCATATTTTATATATTGCCTCTTCAACTGTTCCCGGAAGCTCCATTGCTGTTATTCCGTGAGAAGCAAGGCTTGAAGCTGCGCCGTTACCTATTCTGCTTGCGCATACATAGCGGCAGTCCGCAAACTGTGCTGTGCTCTGCTCCATGAGCGGTTTGATGTGGCTTCCGTCCATGCATACAGGAGTTACCTTTCGGCTTTCTATAAAATCGTATCCTTCTGCATCGTCTACAGCATATATAAAAAATTCTTCTGCCCTTCCGTAGTGGACATTGACATTTATGCCGTCTGACGAAGCAAGGGCAACTTTGTATTTAGAAAAATCATCCATGAGAAAAGTTTTCCTTTATGCTTCCTAAGTTTGCATACAAAAGCTGCGAGTATTCGCTCCTTCCTGGAACGCCTACCGCATCTGCGCGGCAGTGGTTGCAGTGAAGGAACAGCGTGATGTGCTTTGCAGCCGCCGCCCTTGCCGCGTGAATCTGTGCGCAGGTGGGAGCAGGCTCGTCCTTGAGCTTTGCAGTGGGAATAAGCGGAATTATGTTGTACTTTGTTGCGCCCGCTTCTTTAACAGCCTTTGCAATTTCTTCTATGTGCGAGCCGTTTATGCGGGGAACAAGAACTGTGTTAACCTTTACTGTTATTCCAGCCGAAGAAACTTTCTTAATTCCTTCCAACTGATTTTTTATGAGAATGGAGGCTCCTTCTTCACCTTCAATTTTTTTTCCGTGATAGATTATGTAGTCGTTGAGCTCTGCCTCTATCTTGGGGTCAACCGCGTTTACTGTTACGGTTAAAGTGTCTACTCCTGCCTTTACGATTTCGTCCGCTTTTTCAGAAAGCAGAAGTCCGTTGGTGCTCATGCATTTTATAAGCTGAGGAAATTCCTTTTTTATAAGGCGGAAGGTTTTTAGCGCGTTGTTGCTTGCAAGAGTGTCTCCCGGTCCTGCAATGCCTGCAACCTTGATGTCTGGACTTATTTCCAATGCCTTTGCCACCAGCGGAACTGCTTCCTCAGGCTTTAAGACTTTTCCTGTTACGCCGGGGCGATTTTCTGTTGTGTTAAGGCTGCGTTCGCAGAAGCGGCATGCAATGTTACATCCAGGGCAAACTGGAAGATGTATGCGACCAGTGTGAGCTCTTCCCTGTCCAAAGCAGGGATGGTTCTGCTGTATTTCTTGAAAGCTCTTTGCCATGCCTTACGCTCCTTTCCCTATCTAAAAAAAACATAGTAAAATACTAGGGATTTAGTGCAAAAAAAAATTAAACAACTGCACTCCCTCTTAGAAAAAAAACTAAAAGGGGGAGTGCGTCCAAACAAAATCAGTTGCCGCTAAAAAGGGGAGTTGAAAGGTAGCGGTCTCCTGAATCCGGAAGAAGTGCTACAATAACTTTCCCCTTGTTTTCTGGTCTTTCTGCAAGAATGCGTGCTGCCTTAAGGGCTGCTCCTGAAGAAATTCCTACAAGGATTCCTTCGCTCTGAGCAAACAGTCTGCCTTCTGCAAATGCGTCATCGTTTTCGATGGGAAGGATTTCGTCATAGATTTTTGTGTTAAGGACATCAGGAATGAATCCTGCACCTATGCCCTGAATCTTATGAGGACCTGCTTCTCCCTTTGAAAGTACTGGACTTGTTGCTGGCTCAACTGCCACAATTTTTACATTGGGATTTTTTTCCTTAAGGAATTCTCCCACGCCTGTAACTGTTCCGCCAGTTCCGACTCCTGCTACAAAAATATCTACCTTGCCGTCTGTCTGTTCCCAGATTTCGGGTCCTGTAGTTTTTTTATGGATTGCAGGGTTAGCAGGATTTACAAACTGTCCCGGGATTATGCTTCCTGGTGTGGCAGCGTGAAGTTCTTCTGCCTTTGCAATGGCTCCCTTCATTCCTTTTGCGCCTTCGGTAAGTACGATTTCGGCACCATATGCCTTAAGAAGGTTTCGTCTTTCTACACTCATTGTCTCGGGCAGGGTCAGGATTGCCTTGTATCCTTTGGCAGCTGCAACTGCCGCTAGACCGATTCCTGTGTTTCCGCTTGTAGGCTCTATGATTGTTGCGCCCGGTTTAAGGATGCCCTTCTTTTCCGCATCCTCTATCATTGCAAGTGCAACACGGTCCTTTACGCTTCCTGCCGGATTAAGGTATTCCAACTTTGCAAGAATGGTTGCGTCTTTGATTCCTGCTTTTTTTGCATAGCCGTTAAGCTGCAAGATGGGTGTTTTTCCAATCAGTTCCAGTGAACTCTGTTTGATGTCGCTCATAATAATTCCTCCAAAGTGTCTGTTTAAGTTTTATTCCTACCTAACTAGTGGGTATTTTCAAGTTGAGTATACGGGGTATTTCCTAGTTTGTCAATAGGTTTTTAACTTTTTTTTTACAGATTGTCGTACAGGTCCTCCGTAAAGGTAAGGCTTCCCCTGTAGCCGCAGTAGGTTCTGTTGAATACAAGACGCTCGTTCATGGGGAATGTCGCGTTAAGAAACTGAATGCCTGCTTCCAGCGCGACTTCCTTTTCGTTTGTGCTGCCCACTAAAAGAGTTATGTCGCTCGGCTCGTTTTTTACAGCCTGATTTATTTCCCACTGGTCGCTTGCAAATACAACGCGAGGTGCCTCGGCATACTCAAGCTCCGTTACGGCTTTTATAATGCGCTCCTTGTCTTCTGGGCGGAATATAGGCTCCGTAATGATTACAAGAACAGGAGTAAAGCTGTAGTCGTTTGCAAGATAGCGCGTGATGGCGATTGCACTGGAGGCATCTCCTGCTACGGCAAAGCGTTTCCAGCTTAGGACTCCTATTGCCTGCGCAAGGTAGCGGTAGACATAGCTTTCTTCCTCGTCTATGACCCTTTGCGTAAGCTCTCTGTCTAGCGAAAGCTTTTCTGCAACAGCCCTTACGAATGCGCTTGTGTCTGTTGCTCCGATTGGTGCGAACGGAAACCTTAGCGAGGGAACTGCAAACTTTTCCTCGAACTTTTTTGCAGGCCCCTTGAAAAGCCACGGGTTCACTATGATGTTAAGAGCTGCCTCTGCACAATGCTCCACCGCCTCCAAGCCCTGCTGCTTTGTAAAGAAGGTGTTTACCGTAAGCCCCAGCTTGGAAAGAATTCTGTCAAGCTCCTCCAGTGTGCCGCTCCAGAACGGGTCGTGGTAAGGCACTATGCCGAATATGTTCACCAGCTTGGGATTCTTCTTTTCGGGAGCCTTTATTACCTGCTCTATGAATGTGTTCCAAACTGTTTCGTAGCCGAGGTTTGAGTCTCCTGCAAAGCCGGGGGTGTCTATGGCGTAAACCTTATGCCCCTTCTCTGTAAATTCCTCTGTAACTGATTTTATGTTGTCGCCTATGATTCCTGCCGTGCAGCCTGTAAGCACAAAGTATGCGTCCGCGTCGATTATGTCTATTGCGCCCTGAATGGTCGTGCGAAGCTTTTCCACTCCGCCGAAGACGACCTCCTTTTCAAGCATGTTGCTAGAGGGAAGCGACACTCCGCTTACGAAGCAGGAATGCTTTTTCCCGCTCTGTCCCTGCTCTGCAGCAGTTGTCTGCATACAGCAGCCGGGTCCTGAATGCAAAACGGGGCATACTCTGTCCAATGCGCCCAGAACAGAATTTATTCCTGCAAGCACACAGCCGCCTCTGGGATTTTCTGTTATAAAAGACATTTCTTATACCCCCACAATATATTTGAACGCGTCCTCTTCGTACCAGCTGTCCTTGTACGGAAGCTTTACATGAGACGCAAGTTTTTTATTAAAGCCGGGATTGCTCAGCTGGTCTGCGATTTTGTTTCCTAAGTATAAAAGTCCGTCGTAGCCCATTGTGGGGCGTTTTCCGTCCAGAACATGCGTTGTAGGAATGCCTAGCTTGGCCGCCCACTCTGGAACTCCGATGAATGCATCAGGCTGAAGCTTTTTTACAAGGTTGACCTGCTCGAAGGGCTGCATGTTCGCCACATCCACAATAAAGTCCTTGTGTATTCCGTTAAGATATTCAATGTCTGTCTGCGCGTCGTCGTCGTATGTCGGAGTCTCAAGACCTACAAGCTTCATTCCAAAGTCGTCTATTAGGGCCGCCGCTGCAAAGCTTCGTCCTGTACCTCCGCAGATAAAAACTCTTTTGCCCTCAAGCCTTTCGCGGATTTTTGCAACCAAAGGCTCTATGCGCGTATGCTCACGGGAAATTATTTCTTCCACCTCGGCTTCTTTTCCTAAAACCTTGGCGATTCCCCTGTACCATTTGTCCGTGTTTCTTATGCCGATTGGCATTACTGTGTGCGAGTAGGGAATGCCGTAGTCCTCCTGCAGCGTCTTCATGAATTCGTCGGCGAACACCTTACAGATAGAAGTGGATGCAACCGCCTGAGGAATGCGCTGTATTTTTTCGAGCGAGCTGTAGAACGGAATGTAGTTTGCCTCTGCTCCTATAAGAGAAAGCATTCGCTCCATTTCCTTTTGGTCTGCATAGCTTACTGTAGTCGGAGCAAAAAGATTTACAAGATTTTTTACAGTCGGCTTCTTTTCCTTTTTGAGTATGTATTTGTTTATTGCAAGAAAGGCTGCGTCAAAGCCCGAGGCGCATACCTTTGATTTAAAGCCTTCACAGTGTATGGGGATTATTGTTCTTCCGCCGTATTCTTCAGAAAGACTTTCGCATATCGCGTCTATGTCGTCTCCTATTATGCCCGAGGCGCAGGAAGCATATACAAAGATGAGCTTGGGATTGTAGCGCTCAACAGCCTTCTGCACAGATTCCCTAAGCTTCTGCTCGCCGCCGAAGACGACGCTTTTCTGGTCAAGGTTCGTTACTATTATCCTCGGGTTTTGAATGTTCTTTACGCCTCTGTGCGCCTGTCCCACTCGGAACATATCGACCGCCATTATAGTGCAGCCCACGCAGCCCTGAGGAGAGTGGCTTATGAACACGGAATCTTCAAGGCTCATAAGACATGCCATGCTGTTTATCTGCTGACATTGCAGCCCCTGAGCAAAACTGCGGTCGGCACGCTTAAGGCAGCCCTTTGCAAACTGCTTTTCAAATTCCGTGCTTGTGTTTCCCGCGTCGTTTATGCGTCCCGGTTTGCTTTCCCTGACGCCTGAATACTGTACTGCCACTTTGAACTCCTTGTGCAAGGCTCAGCGCTTTGCAAGACTTATATGGTTGTCAATTTTGTAAAAGTACTGAGTTATTTTTTTTAGAGCGTCCTCTACGGCGCACTCCACATCAAAACCGGCTATAGCTTTTTTTTCAAGCTGCTTCTGAACATTGAAGCCTATTTTTTTGCAGACTACAGCGCGGCAGTCGGAAAGGGACGCTACCTTTGCGGACTGTCCTGCGCCTCCTCCGCAGCCGCCGCCAGCACCTCCGCAGCCGCCGCCTGCGCCTGTGCCTCCTCCGCAGCCAGCGTCAGCGTTTCCGCAGCCAGTGCCAGCGCCTTCGCTGCCGGCATTCTGCTGTGAGTCCTGCGCAGTCTCTTCAGGAGCCGCTCTTGTTTCTGCAAAAGAAAAAGAAGCATCGTCCTCAACCCTGTAGATGCGGAACTCTGATGCCGCTCCAAAATGAATGTCAACTGTAGTTCCGTTGGACGAAGCCACTGCAATGTAATATGCCAAGCCTTTCCTCCTTAGTTGAAGCGGCGCACTGCTACCGTGTAGATGTCCTCGATAAGACGGATTCCGCCTGTGTAGCCCGCGTAAGAGTTGTCCAGCACCACCTTGTCTCTGTAGGGCCATGCTATGTTTAGGAAGTTTCCGTTAAGGTCTTCCGTAATCTCCTTGTCGTAGTAGCTTCCAAGCACAAGCGGATAACCGTGGTAGTCATGCTCCTTAATCTGATTGTGAATAAGGTAGCTGTCAGTGTTAAAGTCAACCTCGGCCTCTATGCCGTAGTTGAGGTTTTTAAATTCCGCTCTTATCGCCTCTTGGAATTCCTTGGGAGTGTCGTCCGTTACAAACTGCTTTGCGGGGAACTGTCCCAAATCGTTCACGAGAAATTTTGTGAGCGCAAGCGCGTAGTGTGCATCTGCTACAACCGAAAACTGCTTGTTTATAACGCGGTTCTCAAGGAACAAATCTGCATAGCGCTCTATGAGGTAGTAGTAGTAAGACTCATGCTCCTCTATAACCTTCTCCACCTTTTCCTTGGGAACATGGGCAAACTCTGCTACCGCGCGAAGAAATTTTCCTGTCTCTGTTGCGCCGATAGGAAGAGTGGGGTAGTGAAGGTAGGGAATGCCAAGAAGTTTTTCCATTTTTTTCATGTTGCCAAGACCAACCCAGGGGCTTACAAGCAGATTGAATTCTGCCTTGGGAATAAGGTTCACATGCTCTATGCCCCTCTGGTAGCCGAAAATCGTGTTGGGCGTAAAACCCAGCTCCGAAACTAGACGCTCCAGCTCCCTAAGGTTACCCAGCCAGAACATGTCCTGATACGGAACATCTGCCCAGATGTTTACAAGCCCCTTTACTCTTTCGCCTTCGCCGGCCTTCTTAAGGTACTGCGTTATGATTGCGTCTACCACCTGCTCGTGGCCCTTGTAGTTGTTGCCCTTAAAGCCTGCGGTTGAAGCGTAGATTACAGGCTTTTCCGCGTCGGCAAACTGGCTTACCACTTCGCCCGAATCGTCGCCTACTATTTCAGGAATGCAGCCCGTAAGCACCACATACAGGTCCGCGTCTATTACCTTGAGAGCGTTTTCTATTGTGGAGGCAAGCTTTTTAGTTCCGCCGAAGACAACATCCTTTTCGTTTATGCTGGTACATGGAAAAATGTTGGGAGAAAAATAACCTGAGCTTCCCGTTCCGTCAGAAAGCTTCTGCGCGCAGCCCGGACCCGAATGCAGTATGGGAATTGCACGCGTTATGGCCTGCACGGTCTGCATTGCGGCAAGAGCGCACTTGTAACGCTGTTTGTCTAATAACTTTGCCATGTTCTACTCCTTGCGCGTCCTTTTTAGACCGCCGCCTTTTTTGTTTCTTTTTCTGACTCGAAGAAGGCGTCCACATTCTGCGTGTACCACCAGTCTGTGTAGGGAAGCTTTACGCGGCTTGCAAGGTTCTGTTCAAAGCTGCGGTTTCTTATGCTCTCAAGAATCGTCTGCGCAAATTCAAGCGTGTGCTTGTAGCCGAAAATCATGTACTCGTCCGCTACATACACTGCGCTGGTTCCGTTTTTGATTGCCCAGACTGTAGAGCCTGGATGACGCGAAAGATACAAATCAGGCTTGAAGCGGTGCAGGATGTTCATTACCTCGAAGTTCTGCTGGTCGGCAACACTTGCCTCGAAGTTTATGTCGTTGTCCAGAAGATATTTCATTGACGGCGGAACATCTCCGTTCTCATACTTTTTGTCGTAATGCCATGCGAGCGCCCACACAACCTCAATGCCAAGTTCATTAAGCACGCGGCTTACTTCAAAGGTGTAGCCTGGGCCCATTCCTATCACGGCGCGAAGACCCTTGAGCTCTTTTTTTATCTCTTCTATCTGAGGAATGTATATTGCCCTCTGCTCGGCAATGTATTTCTCCACCTTGTCGCTGCGTCCTGTTACCTTTCCTATCTCGCGAAGCCATGCCTCGAAGCCTGTGATTCCGCACTGGTTTATGCTTCTTACATAAGGAACTCCGTATTTTTCTTCAAGACCGTTTCCAAGGTAGTTTCCAAGCGTTCCGCATACGCAGGTGGTCGCAAGAGACTCTGATATATGCGAAAGCTCTTCCACAGTGGAGTTGCAGTACAGGAAGACCGGCTCCAAATCAAAGTTCTTGAAGATTTCTATGATTTCGGGGCGTGCGCTTTCGTAGAAGTTCTTGAAGTTGATTGTGTTGCGCTTCTGCTTTGGAGGTTGCACTATTGTAGAAAGAACGGCGTGGTCTGCAATGTCGAAGCCTGTTGCCCAGATGCGGCTTTTAAAGCCTTCGCAGTGGACGGATGCGACGGGAACATCAATCTCTGACCGTACATCGTCAACAACGCTGTCTATGTCTTCGCCGATTATGCCCGTTGCGCAGGAGCTTGTTACGAAGATGGCTTTGGGCGAATAGCGGCGGTTTACCTCAAGAATTATTTTTCTGAGCTGTTCCGTAGAGCCGAAAATCGTGTCGTTTTCGTTCATGTCCGTTCCTACATAGACGGTGCTTGTCGTAACGCCTCGTTTCTTTGCCATAACCTTGTCAAGGTAGTAGGAGCCTGCGCTTGCAACCGAACATCCTGCGGGACCGTGGTGTATTACCGCTACATCGCGTATTGCAGAAAGCTGGCCCAGCGCGCAGCTTGAAAGACATGTGCTTGACTGCGAGAAGCATCGTGAGCAGCCTTTTAAAGTGCCGCATTCAGATTTCTGCGCAAGATCCTTAAGATTTCCTATGTAGCCGGTGATTGAGCCTATTCTGGCTTCCCTTGTGGCGACATTAGAAGTGTTTGTGTTTATTGCCATAAGGTCTCCTTAAAAGCCTGCCTTTGCTTCGATTTCGGGGCGAACCTTCTGCAGGTCTTCGGAAAGGTATCTTTCTCCGTTGTCGGGAAGAAGCGGAACAATCAGCTTGCCTTTGTTTTCCTCAAGCAGAGCTTGCTTTATTGCGACTGCAAGAGATGCGCCTGACGACGCTCCAACAAAGATTCCCTCGTAGTGAGCTAGCAGGTGTATTGCGCGGAGCGTTTCTGCGTAGGTGATTGTCTGGTATTCGTCAACATATTTGTCGCTGAAGTTTGCGGGAGACATAGGGGTAAGACCGTTTTCGTCGTGAACAGCATGTATGCCGTGGAAGCCGCCGTCCTCCGCTCCTTTTACCAGAGGATTTTTTACATCGTTTGCGTCCGGCTGCGTTATGATAACCTTTATGTTTTTGTTCTGTTCCTTAAGATATTTGCTTACGCCGTGTGTAGAGCCGCCTGTACCTACTCCGCCTACAAAGATGTCAACCTTGCCGTCGGTGTCGTTCCAGATTTCGGGGCCTGTGTGCTTGTAGTGAGCCGCTATGTTGTCGGGGTTGTCAAGCTGCCTTGTAGTCCATCCGTCGGGAGTCTGCTTTAAAAAGTAGTTCAGGACATCTGCAAAGGCCGCTATTCCCTTTTCAAACACGCCTGCAATCAGCTCCTGCGGTGCGTCCACAATCTGCGCGTTGTATGCTTCAAGCAGCTTTCTGCGCTCTGCCGACACGCCGTTCTGGATTCCGATTTTGAACTTGTAGCCCTTTGCCGCCGCGAATGCCGCAAGTGCTATGCCGGTATTGCCGCTTGTAAATTCCACGAGTGTGGTTTTGTCAGGGCTTATGTCGCCGCGTCGTTCAGCTTCTTCAATAATCTCAAGAGCGATTCGGTCCTTGTGGGAGCCTGCGGGATTAAAATACTCCAGCTTGCCCGCGATTCTTCCCTTAAGCCCCAAAGCCTTCTCAAGCCTGTGAAATTCCACGATAGGTGTGTTTCCTACCAGCTCCGTGATTGAATCATACATTTTTGCCATAGCATCCTCCTTTTGGTATTAAAATTCCTAGTAGATTACTGGGAAATTCTAAATTCCACTATAAGGGGTATTTCCTAGTTTGTCAATAGGTTTTTGTTTTTTTTATGCGGATTCATACGGTTGTCAGAGTTTGGCTTCTCCATTATACTGTGCACATGGCAAAGACTTTCGACGATAAAAAAATCATTTACAGCATGGAGCGTGTTTCTCGCGCATACGGAACTAAAGTTGTCTTAAAGGACATAAGCATTTCCTATTACTACGGCGCAAAAATCGGCGTAATAGGCGAAAACGGTGCAGGTAAATCTAGTCTATTTAAAATTTTTGCAGGACTGGACACCGACTACACGGGAGAAACCCACCTGTCAGAAGGCTACACCATGGGCTACCTTGAACAGGAACCTCAACTTGAGGCTGGTAAGACCGTTAAGGAAATTGTCATGGAAGGCGTAAAGCCCATTACCGAACTGATTGCGGAATTTGACAAAGTAAACGAAGCCTTCGGAGACCCTGACGCGGACTTTGACAAACTGTGTGCCCGTCAAGCGGAACTTCAGGAAAAACTGGATGCTTTGGATGCATGGAATCTTGACGCAAATCTGGAACTTGCAATGGATGCCCTGCGCTGTCCTCCTCCTGACCAGATTGTAGATGTGCTTTCTGGAGGAGAAAGACGCCGTGTTGCCTTATGCCGCCTTCTTCTTCAGCAGCCAGACATTCTTCTTCTTGATGAACCTACGAACCATCTTGATGCAGAAACAGTTGCATGGCTGGAGCGTCACCTTCAGAACTATGCTGGTACAATTATTGCAATCACCCACGATCGCTACTTCTTGGACAATGTTGCCGGATGGATTTTGGAAATGGATCGTGGAGAAGGATATCCTTTTAAGGGCAATTACAGTGAATGGCTTGAGGCAAAGCAGAAGAGACTTGCTCTTGAAGAAAAACAGGCCTCTGTGCGTCAGAAGCAGATGCAGGAAGAACTTGAATGGATTCATGCAGGCGCAAAGGGAAGGCAGGCCAAACACAAGGAACATATTACCAAATACGAACAGCTTCTTGCGGAAGAATCTAAAAGGGTTCAGCTTAAGGACAGCCAGATTTCAATTCCAGCAGGTCCTCGTTTAGGTAATGTTGTAATTGATGCGGAATCTCTTACAAAAAGTTTTGATGACCGTGTGCTGTTTGAAAATCTTGACTTTCATATTCCTGCAGGTGCGGTGGTTGGAATTGTTGGTCCCAATGGTGCCGGTAAGACAACCTTATTTAAAATGATTGCCACTGCTGCTGGTCAGAAAGTTCTTATGCCAGATGGAAGCGAAGGTGAAGAAAAGCCCGACAGCGGAAACATAAAAATTGGCGAAACCGTAAAGCTTGTTTATGTTGACCAGATGAGGAGTAAACTTGATCCCAACAAGACAATTTACGAAACTCTTTCTGGTGGTTCCGACTTAATCAAGCTGGGTGCGGTTGACGAAAAGGGTAGGCCTGTAAACGGTGCCGTAAGAGAAATAAACGCCCACGCCTACTGCTCATGGTTTAACTTTTCTTCCGCAGAGCAGAACAAAAAAATCAGTGTGCTTTCCGGTGGAGAAAAGAACCGCCTTAACATGGGAATGATGTTTAAGGAAGCAGGAAATGTTCTTCTTCTTGACGAACCAACAAACGATCTTGATATTACTACAACCCGAAGTCTAGAAGAAGCCATAAACGAATTTGCAGGAGTCGTAATGGTCATAAGCCACGACCGCTATTTCCTTGACCGCATATGTACACATATTCTTGCCTTTGAAAACAATTCTGAAGTCAAATGGTTTGAAGGTTCATGGAGTGACTACTACGAATGGCGCAAGAAAGAACTTGGTGATGACGCTGACCGTCCGAAGAAGACTGTATACAGAAAACTTACGAGATAGGCAACATGAAAAAGCTTCCTTCCTCAAAACTGAATGTAAAACTTATTGCCCTTGATTTGGATGATACCCTGCTTAATAAACAGGCTCAAGTTTCTGACCGTAATGTGCGTGCTCTTCAGCGTGCGGCAGCGGTTGGCATTTACATAGTGTTGTGTTCGGGAAGGGCTGAAGATGCTATTCTTCCTTTTGTGCGCAGGCTTAATCTTGCAGGATTAAATGAGGGCCGATTTCTTATTGCTGTTAACGGTGCAAGCGTTTTTGACATGCATGAACGGCTCCGCATTCACGAGTGCCTTGTTCGACCAGAAGTTCTGCAGAGAGCAAATTCCATTGCCGAAGAGGCTGGATTCAAGACCGAAGTGTATGATGCCACATCAATCTACATGGAAGAAATGAATGAGTGGACGGAACTTGATGTAAAACTCTGCAATCTAAAAGGCGTTGTTGTTCCCGACTATAAGAATTTTTTGGGTAAAGGTTTTCAGAAAATGCTTATTCCTGGAGAACCCGAAAAACTTCTTGAACTGCAAAAAAAACTTAAGGCTGAATTGTCTTCCTCTGCAAACATTTTTATTAGCAAGCCCTACTTTCTTGAACTGCTTCCACCAGAATGTGGAAAGGGCGAGGCTGTAAGCTGGCTTTCAAATCATCTTGGAATTCCTGTTGAAAATACAATAGGCTTTGGCGACAGCATGAACGACGAAAGCATGATTCGCATGTGTGGCTTGGGTGTTGCCATGGAAAACGCTCTTCCTGCCATAAAGGACTGTGCAGATTTTGTAACCGAGTTTTCAAATGATGAAGACGGAGTTGCAGATTTTATAGAAAAATTTGTTCTGTAACTGCTTGCCTTGCATTAAAACAGGGTCTGCCTTGCGTCAAGGGCGTTAAGGAGGGAGCCTGATCTTTTTTGAGAAGCGCTTACAGTCTTTTCGTTTGCCACCTGCTTTTTTGTAGCCCTAATAAGAAGGTTCTTTGGCGTAAGGTCTTCGTCAATAAATTCCAAAAGCTGAACCGCATATCCGTTTTGGGTAAGATATTCCGCCCTAAGTGCGTCTGTTGCAAGCGCACTAAACCTTTCCCTTAGAATTCCGTACTGCATGAATGTTGCAAGGGGACTGGTGTCTTCCATGGGGGGCTTTTTTTCCAACTGCATGTTTATTTCGTGCTGACAGCATGGAACGCTAAGAATTGCATCTGTGTTCTGTGCCACAGCGTGCATGAGTGCCGCATCTGTTGCAGTGTCGCAAGCGTGCAGGGTTATAATTAGGTGGGGTGCATGTTCGTAAGTAAAGCCTTCTATGCTGCCTGTAAAAAAATGAAGATGTTCGTAACCGCATTGGGAAGCAAACTGTGAACAATGTTCAATTACATCAGTCTTTAAATCCAGTCCGATTATGTCAACTGGAATTTTTTTCTTTTCCTGAAGATACCAGTAGACTGCAAATGTAAGGTAGGATTTTCCGCATCCAAAGTCCGCAATGCGCAGGGGATTTTCTCTGGTAAATTTTTTTTCAGGCTGTCGCTCCGTAAGGTAGGGAATAAGGTCGTCTACAAATTCTAGAAAGCGGTTTATCTGTCGGAACTTTGCGTTTTTTTGTGCAACAATTTTTCCTTCCTTTGTCTGAATGCCAAGCTTTACCAAAAAAGGCAGAACGGTGTCGCTCTGTAGCAGGTAGTTCTTTTTTTTGTCCTGAGTTCTGTTTATGGCTTCGTGCAGGTTTTGCGTTTTTGCATTAAGGGTGTGGCGAAGGGTGCGTATCTTTCCGCGCTTGTTTGCAAGGGTAACAATTTCCTCTTCTTCTGTTCTGCTGGTAACATTTTTAAAAGTCGTGCCTGAGTTTTGAGCAATAAAATCCTCGCCCTCTGATCGGGAAATATGTAGGGTCATGCACTGTGTTTTTGTATAGATCTGTACATCATACATGGAACTTTCTTTGTTGTAAAAAAGCCGTACTTTTGTGAAGTCTTTAAACTGTTTTCCGAATGCAAAAAGTTCGTCTGTAGCAGGCTTTGAAAAAGTGGCGCTTAGAATCATGTTGTATACTATAGCATTATCTTAAAAAAAATGATACACTAAAAGATACTATGGGTAAGGTATTTGTTTTTGTAAATCAGAAAGGCGGTGTAGGAAAAACTACATCAGCAATCAACATTGGTGCATACATTGCGCTTGCAGAAAAAAAAGTTCTGCTCATTGATTTTGACAGTCAGGGAAACATGTCTAGCGGTGTGGGCGTAAGCAAAGATAAGCCTACAATTTATGAACTGCTGTCAGAAAGTGCAACTGCCGAGCAGGCCATAAAACATACAGCCGTAAAAAATCTTGATGTCATTACTGCTTCAATTGATTTGTCCGGTGCCGCAGTAGAACTGGTTCAAGAAGAAAACAGGGAGTTTTTCTTAAAGAAGGCCATTGAGCCTGTGAAAAATCAGTACGACTACATTCTTATTGACTGCCCTCCCTCTTTGGGACTTTTGACCCTTAACGGTCTTGCCGCCGCAGATGCAGTCCTTGTTCCCATGCAGTGCGAATACTTTGCCCTTGAAGGAATTACCCTCCTTTTGCAGACTGTAAAAAAAGTTCAGAAGAGCATAAATCCAAATCTTGTAATAGGCGGAATTTTCTTTACCATGTACGACAGCAGAACGCGACTTGCTCAAGATGTTGTCATGCAGGTAAAGAGCTACTTTAAGGATGTGGTCTTTAACACGATTATTCCTCGCAATGTACGCCTGTCTGAAGCACCTTCCCATGGTGAACCAATCTGTCTTTTTGATCCAGCTTGTGTCGGCGCAAAGAGTTACGAAAAACTTGCAGAAGAGGTAATCAGCCGTGGCTAAAAAAACAGGATTAGGAAAAGGCCTTGGTGCATTGATGCAGGAAGAAGAGGCCCGTGAACGTGTAAGCGAAGAAGCCTTTGTAGAAAATGCAGAAACTGGCGTACAGTTAAAAAACACTTCTTCTTCAGTCAAACTTCCAGACGGAATTGAATCTGACGAAAACGGAACTCTTTGGGTAAATCCTTCACTTTTAAAGCCTAATCCCCAGCAGCCTCGCCAGTACTTTGACGAAGACCAACTTGCCGAACTTGCAGAAAGCGTGCGCAGGGAAGGTGTTCTTTCTCCCGTAATAATTGAAGATGCAGGTGATGGTTCATTTTACATTATTGCAGGTGAGCGTCGTACCCGTGCCGCAAAAAAAGCCGGACTTGAACGCATTCCTGTTCAGCTTAGAAAGTATTCCGAAGTACGCAAACTTGAAGTTGCACTCATAGAAAACATTCAGCGAACTGATTTGAATCCTGTTGAAGAAGCGGAAGCCTACTACCACCTTATGGAACTGGACAACATTACTCAGGATGAAGTTGCTTCTCGCGTGGGTAAGAACCGTTCTACTGTTGCAAACAGCATAAGGCTTTTAAAGTTGCCCGAAGACATGCGTCGTTCCCTTGCCTCTGGTGCAATAAGCGCAGGACATGCAAGAGCACTTCTTTCTGTAGTAAATCCTGCTGACCAAAGGGTTCTGTTTGGCAAAATGCTAGGACAGGGACTTTCTGTTCGTCAGGCGGAACAGGAGGCTGCACTTCTTAACGGAGGCGGTCGTGCGGCAAAAGAAGCAGGCGGTTCTGGAGTGCCAAAGCGAGACACCCGAGACCCAGACTACATTGCAATAGAGCAGAAATTTATAGACAGGCTTGGAACAAAAGTTAAGATGAAGGGCTCCTTTGAAAAGGGTACCATAACAATCGACTACTTTACAAAAGATGATCTGAACCGAATCTACGATGCTATTGTAGGAAACAAATAACTTCATGATTATGGTAATTGTCGCTTCGGTCATTTCTTTCGTTGCAACAGAAATAGATGACTTTGTAATGCTACTTGTTCTTTTTTCAAAGACTGACAAGGTAAGTGAGCGGCTTGGGGTTGTCGTTGGAAAGTATTTAGCTCTTGCATTTTTAATTGCCTCCTGCACTGCGTTTTCTTTTTATCTAGAAAAAATCCCTGATGAAATTCTTGGACTGGCAGGACTTGTTCCCCTTGTGGTTGGAATAGTTTATCCTTATAGAAAAAATAAGGAAAAAAAATTTTCTATCCTTTTTGCAACTGCTTCTTCCTTGCTTCTTGCCCTTGAAACTTTTTTAATAACCCTTGGTAACGGAGCAGACAATATATGCATTTACATTCCGTTTTTTGCTTCTCTGGAAGGAGCGGAATTTTTTGTCATGGCTGTTGTATTTGCAGTTCTTCAGGGTGCGGTCTGTTTTGCCGCAATTAAAATAATAAACTCCGAAGCTGTGCAAATGTACCTTGGAAATTTTTCAAAAACTATTGTGCCGATTGCATTCATTCTGTTGGGAATTTACATAATGCTTAAGAACGGAACTGTTCTGTGGCTATTAAGTTTCCTGCGTCACTCTGGAGTTTAAAATGTCAGAACTTTTTACTGCAGAAGAATATCACAGAATTTTGTGTCCCAATCCTCCTGACTTTTTAAGTGAGTATGGAAAACTTCCTCTTGTAAAAAGACTTTCTGGAGTGGGACTTTTGTGCGGAACAGACTGGACTCCACTGTTTAAGAATTCATTTTTTTATTCACGGCTTGACCATTCCCTTGGAGTTGCACTGATTATTTGGAATTTTACTCATGACAGGGCTCAGACTCTTGCGGGACTTTTTCATGATGTGTCTACCAGAGCCTTTAGCCATGTTACGGATTTTAGAAATGGCGATGCCCTTACCCAGGAAAGTTCCGAAGACATAAATGCACGCCTTGTGGACGAAGATAAAAAACTTAAGGAACTTCTTGTGCGTGACGGACTTTCTTCTTCTGCTGTAGATGACTATCACATGTATCCCATTGCAGACAATCCCTGTCCACGCCTAAGTGCCGACCGTCTTGAGTACATGTATCCTTCTGGAGCTGCTTTAAGCGGAGAGTGGAGTATAGAAGAAGTTAGAAAAAACTATAGCCACATAAAGGTGCTTGCAGACGAAAGCGGATGTCCCGAATTGGGCTTTGACAGCGAAGAGGCCGCTCTTACTTACACAAAAAAATTCACTGCAATCAGTCTGTTGCTCCAGCATAACGAAGACAAGATAGCCATGCAGCTTATGGCGGATGTTGTAAGCAGGGCCGTTGCATGCAAAATAATCTGCGAAGATGATTTGTTTTTAAAAAGCGAGGAAGAACTAATTTCGATTTTTGATGGATTTGCAGAAAGCAGAAAAGACATTGTGTTTACCCGACTGCACAAGACCTTCCGCAATATGACCCATGTTCTGCACACAGACTTTCCCCTTCCTGAGCATTATTGTGTTTCACTAGAGGTAAAAAAGCGCTACATAAATCCCCTTGTAATGGAAGCAGGAGAAAAATCTGCTGTAAGAATTTCTGATCGAAGTCTAGAGGCAAAAAAACTGATAGAAGACTTTCTTGCTTACCGCGACACTTCCTATGGCTGTGTTCCCATTGTAGAGTAGGATTAGCCCTGAACCTTTGACTTTTAAATACTCCTCCGCTATACTTTTTGTATGAAGAACACTCAACGAAACGAACTTGCAGTATGCGGATTTGCCGCCGTAAAAACTTTGGAAAAGGTAAACTGGGAACGCATTACGCGTTTGTATTTTTCCCAGGAAAGGGCTTCTTTATTTGGCGGACTCTGCAAAAAAATGGCTACCGCAAAAAAACCTTACAATCAGGTAAAGGATATTTCGGAACTGGAACGGCTGTGCGGAAGCGTGCATCATCAAGGTGTAGTTGCAATGATTGAAATGCCCGAGGTGCTTCCTTTAAATACTGACATAACCAGTGAGTGGGTAATCAAAAACGAAAGCACTATTGTACTGGATCGTGTGGGTAATGCAAACAATTTGGGTGCTGTTGTGCGGAGTGCTGCTTTCTTTGGCATTCAGAACATTGTCATTCCTTTAGATGAAGCTCAGTCTTCCATAACTACAAGTTCTTACCGAGTTGCTGAGGGCGGAATGGAATTTGTAAAAGTGTATTCAATAAAATCAATTCCCCGTTTGCTTAACGACATGAAGGGTCGCATGGTAACTATTGGAACAGCCCTTGACGCTACGGAAGATGTTTCCCTTTTGCGTACTGTATGCAGAAATAAGCCTTCAATTATTGTCCTTGGAAACGAGGAGCACGGAATAAGCGATGAAGTAAAGCGTTGCTGCGACCATCTTGTAATTATTCCCTACAGCGGAATTACGGCAGGAACCACTGGTCCAAAAATGGATAGCCTGAATGTGGCACAAGCTTCCGCCGTTGTAATGTACGAACTCTCTTCTGCAAGGAGAAGTAAATGAATTTCTTTAAGAAGTGTTTTTGCATTCTAATTATTTCCCTTACCGCCACTTTCGCTTTTGCAGATGGATTTTTTTTTGCAGAAATTCCTTCTAGCGAAAAGTGTGTGGCTTTAGACGCTGACGACCCCTTTGCCCTAGATGCAGTTTTGGATTCCGCAGTGGGTACTCTTGCATTAGGTTCTCTTGCGGCTGCAACAATAATAAAATATGCCGGAGGTCTTCCTGCTTACGATCCGTCCGTTGTTTATGACAAATCTGATGTAAACGCTTTTGACCGTTGGGCAATCAATCCTTACAGCAGGCCTCTTGATAAAACCGCAGACTTTGTTCTTGCCGCAGAAGTTGGACTCTTTCCTGTGGTAACATTTGGACTTGAGACCTCATTTGGAAATCTTCCTCTTATGTCGCTTTTAAAAATCGGAGTGATGTATGCCGAGTCTTACATACTTAGCCTGGGAATAAAAAATCTTTTAAAGGTTGCAGTTCTTCGTCCAAGACCCTACATGTACTTTGACAGCCGCGACACAAATGCACTCTCTGGTCAGGACTGGCATTTCTCTTGGCCCAGCGGACATTCCACAAGCGTCTTCATGGGTGCAACTTTTTTAAGCTATGTCTTCTGCACTTACTATCCCCAATCCTCGTGGAAAATTCCTGTTGTGGCGGTAAGTTATTCTGTGGCAGCAGGTGTGGCCGCCCTTCGCATGCTTAGCGGAAACCACTACTTTACAGATGTAATTGGGGGTGCGCTTTTGGGTGCCTTCTGTGGCTTTACGGTTCCCTTTGTACATCATCTAGTGGCAGAGGCAAAGGCTAATAAAAAGTCAGACTCGGGTGCGTCTTTGGAAAATGTAGCCGTCATTCCCAACGGAGTTTTGGTTACCCTTTCATTCCGTTCAAGATGATTTGAAACTTTAGCGGAGCCTTTACTTTAGAAAATCCTGAAGAGTCTTTTTTGAAAGAAAACTGTCTATGCTGTCTTTAAACTCTGTCCAGAAGGTAAGGGTTTCGCAGATTGATGCTCTGGGGCATTTGTTGGGCGTGTCGACAAGACAGGAGATGGGAGAAAGGTCTCCTTCTGTTACGGAAAGAATTTCTTTTACAGTGTATTCTGACGTTTTTTTTGCAAGTTTGTAACCGCCTGTAGGTCCGCGCACGCTTAAAAGAAGTCCTTGTTTGCTTAGAAGGGAAGCAATCTGCTCAAGATATTTTACACTAACTTCTTGCCGGGCAGAAATGTCTTTTAGGGACACATAGTCCGGTCCGTCGTGTTTTGCAAGGTCTATCATAAAGCGAAGTGCGTATCGTCCACGAGTTGAAATTTTCATCAGTGCATTTCCTAGTTAATTACTAGTATAACAGCAGAACTTTTATTTGTCTAGAATTCAAGCCTTGAAAGTAAAACTTTTTTTTCGTATACTGTTTATATGGCTCAGCAAAAAAGAAATTCAGGAAAGCAGAAACAGAAAAAAAGTTCCTTAGCCCTTGCGCTCTGGGTTCTTGCAGCCCTCATTCTGCTTGTTATATTTTTTATAAATCAGAATAAAATCCTTACAAATTTGAAGTCCACTGATTTCTTTAATCATGTGTTCGGAAAAACTCCTGCCTTTGTAGAAAATTCTGAACCTGCTCCAGAGCCAGAGATAGAAAAAAATGATGTTCAGCCTGAAAGTTCCGCAGTGTCAATTTCGGTAAATCCTTCTTCCTCGTCAGGTACATCTTCTGTTGTTGCCGAAAACAATGCCGCACGGGAACAGGTAAAGGAAGCAGCCTCTACACGGGAAGAACAGAATGCAAAGCCCACTGTAGAAGAAAGTCAGCCTGCAAGTACTGTTTCAAATTCTACAAGCACTTCTACTGCCGCCGCAAATGCTGGTCAGACTATGTCTGTACGACTTTTCTTTATGGAAATAGAAAGCGATGGTTATCTTACTAGCCATGAAGTTACTCGCACAATGAAAAAATCCGACAGTCCTCTGGTAGACACAATTAACGCCCTTATTGCAGGACCAACAGCAAGCGAGGAAGATTCGGGATGCCGTTCTCTGATTTCCTCTGGAACAAAACTTATTGGGGCATCTGTAAAGAACGGAGTTGCAACCCTTAACTTTTCGGGAGAATTTGAATTTAACCAATATGGAGTTGAAGGAACCCGAGGCCAGTTGGAGCAGATTGTTTACACGGCGACAGCATTTCCCACTGTAGACAGCGTACAGTTCCTTATTGACGGCGAAAAGAGGGAATATCTTGGATCGGAAGGCGTGTGGATTGGAACTCCACTTAACAGAAAAAGTTTTTAGTAACATAAGCCGCATCCGTGTGGTTTAAAGACAAGGAGGCTCTTATGAAAAAATCGGCCGCATTTGTTGTACTCACACTGACTTTTGCATTGTGTCTTAATTCAGCTTTTGCCCAGAATTCTCTACAGGGAAAATTTAGAGGCTCTAACGAACCTGACTTTGCTGAGGGTACTGAAAAAACTTTTGACTCTTTGTGGAATGATTACTTCCGCGGAGAAAATGATTCCGTCATAGACATTATGCTTTCCTATGCGGACTCTTCCGACCTTCTTACCGCCGCCCTTAATCAGGATTTGGAAAGCATCTGTGACGACCGCACATACATGGACATTCTTACTGGACTGGGAACAAACCTGCAGGACGGAAAATTTGTAAGCAGCACCGACCTTGAAATTGTAGGTGGATTTCTTTTTAGAGACAGCATAACCGCTTCTGACGCTGACTACATTTATTCATTCTTTACCAACGAGCTTAAAAATCGTGCCGTTATAAAGTCAAACGCATTTTGGTCTTTGCTTATGAACGCACAAAAGTATCAGACGGTTTCCCTTGAACTGCAGAAACGCCTTCCCGTTTTAAGTGATGATGTAAGAAGCCTCTTTTGCGAGTATTTGAATCTTTTAAAAACCGGCGCATTTTTTGAAGGAGAGTCTGACGGTTCTGTTAACTTTAGCGAAGGTGCCCTTGTTATAAAGGCCTCTCTTGCTTCAGCACTGGGAACTCCCCTTGTATGGTTTTCGAATTTTGAGGGCGGCTCTTACCCGGTAATGTACGATGTTGAACTTCTTGCTTCCGACGAACACACTGTACTAAGGCGAGAAAAGGAACTGCTTCTTACCGACAGGGAAGTTTCTCCTGCCGACGGACTGGTTCTTCGTCCTGCTTCCAATGTGTGCAGCCTATCTGTTTCTGAATCTGATCCAAAGGGAAAACTCTTTTACAGGCTTACATTTTACACGCCATGGTCTGTAATTGCTGTTACAGATTTGCCCTTTACGCATTAAGGGAATGCCTTGCCACTGCTCGTGAAAAGGCCTTCCCTTAATTGATAGCACTGTTGGACTTAGAATGAAAGCTTTTTTGTTTGTTTTTGTGCGGTCACTTTTCTTCTAAATATTCTTCAAGAGTGATGCCTCTTCTCGTTATTTCTTTTGCTATTTTCGTGCTTCCTACATAGCGGATATGCCATGGTTCATAGGCGTAACCTGTGGTTTCTTCTTTACCCTTGGGAAATCGAAGAATAAAGCCGTGTTCGGGAAGTTCCTTGTGAATGCGGGCAAAAAGTTCTGGAAGTTGCATCATATCTTCGTTTTCCCACTTCCATTCTCCATCGACTTTTGGCACTATGTCAATTGCAAGGCCTGTATGGTGCTCACTTAACCCTGGAACGGCCACTGTTTTTCGCGCATAGTTTTCTCCGTATTTTTCGGTAAAATCGCGCATAATTTGCTCCTGGTATTCTACACTGCGATAGGCGGAATCAATGCCGATTTCAATTCCCTGCAGGGCCAAAGATTTTTGTAGCGAAAGATAGGCCTCGTAAGTCTGTTTCTCGACATCGGCGGTTTCATCGTCATACACTGTGTCGACGGTAATAAAATCAAGTTTTTTTGCATAGTCTCTGCTGATGGGATGAGATTTGTTTACTAGCACAAGATAGTCTACCTGATTTTTTTCAGTTTTACTGCTTTTTGTGCTTGCGCAGCCTGTGGTTATAAGCGTCAGGGCAAATGCTGCAAATGCTGCGTGTAGGATAAGTGCTACAGGACTGTGTGTTTTTGTTGTTTTATTCATAAAACTATCTCTCTATATTGAATTTTCATTAAAGCGGATGTTTTTAGGGAAACGCTGATTAACAAGCCGTTTTCTTGAAAAAGGCGTTTTCTCAAAAAA
>CALCRU010000027.1 GCA_937894335.1 uncultured Treponema sp.
CAAGAAGTTCAAAGCCGACACAGGCTCAAGGCCTGTGCGGTTTAACTCATTGTTACGCAGACATCCTTAGAGGCTCTTACTGTCTGCCAACCTTGCTTACAGGGCTCCAAATTTGCACATTTGGGTGCAGACGCCACAGCCTACGCAGAGGGTGTCGTCTATCTTAGCCTTACCGCCTTTCATAGAGATTGCAGGGCAACCGATTTTCATGCACATCTTGCAGCTTTTGCATTTTTCTTCGTCAACCTTAAGGGCTGGTTTGGCCTTAACGCTTTTTAAAAGTACGCAAGGACGGCGGCTTATAATCAGGCTTGGACCTTCAAATGCAAGTTCTTCCTTTACATTCTGTTCGCATTCGGCAATGTTGTAGGGATCAACAACTCTTATGTGTTCTATGCCCATTGCCTTTGCAAGTGCTTCAAGGTCTATTCTTCCGGCAGGGTCTCCGTACAGGTTCTTTCCTGTGGTGGGGTTCTGCTGATGTCCCGTCATGCCGGTAATGGAGTTGTCCAAAACTATTACTGTGGAGTTTGACTGGTTGTAGGCGATTGTAGCAAGTCCTGTCATTCCTGAATGCATGAAAGTAGAGTCGCCTATTACAGCAACGGAACGGGTTTCGTTTTCTTTACCGCCAGCCTTGTTCCATCCGTGGAGTCCGCTAAAAGAGGCTCCCATGCAGAGTGTTACATCCATGGCAGAAAGGGGAGCTACTGAACCTAGGGTGTAGCATCCAATGTCGCCAAAAACAGTTACCTTAAGTTTGTTAAGGGCATAGAACATTCCTCTGTGGGGGCATCCTGCACACATTATTGGAGGACGGACAGGAATCTCTGTCTTAAGAGTTACTCCCTGGGGAACATCTAGTCCAAGGGCTGATGCAATTAGGTTCTGACTAAATTCTCCGCAGATGGGGAATATGTCCTTTCCACGGATTTTTATGTCTAGATTTAGAGTGTGACAGAAGTTTTCAATTATGGGGTCAAGCTCTTCTATTACAAGTAGAAGTTCCTTACCCTTTGCAAAGTCCCTAATCATTTGGGAGGGAAGGGGATTTACCATGCCCAACTTTAATATGCTTACAGAGGAACCTAAAACTTCCTTTGCATACTGATAGCATGTGGAGGAAGTTACAATGCCCACTTTTTTAGCGTCTGTTCCCAGTATGGTTTTTACTGATGAATCTTTTGCTTCTTCAATGCGGTTTATTCCGCTTGTTAAAGACCATGCCTCTATGTCCTTCATGCGCTGTTCCACGAAGGGATGCCGCCTTATTGCGTTCGCAGGAGCCATTACATACTTTGCAATGTTCTTCTGGTAAGGCTTTGCATCAGGCTCTCGGCGGTCAGAAGTTTCTGTTACGCTCTGACTGTGGGCAATACGAGTGCACATCTTGTAAAGAACTGGAGTGTCAAACTTTTCGCTTATGTCAAATGCAAGGGAGGCAAACTTTAGGGCTTCTTCAGAATCGCTGGGTTCTAGCATGGGAACTTTAGAGGCGATTGCATGGTGCCGTGAGTCCTGCTCGTTCTGGCTTGAATGCATTCCAGGGTCATCGGCTACGCCTATTACAAGCCCTGCATTTACACCTGTGTAGCTCATGGTAAAGAGGGGGTCTGCTGCCACATTAAGTCCTACATGCTTCATGCCGCAGAAAGCTCTTTTTCCTGCAAGACATGCTCCAAATGCAGTCTCAAGGGCAACTTTTTCGTTTGGCGCCCATTCGCAATAGATTTCCTTAAATTTTGCGGCTTCTTCTGTAATTTCTGTGCTGGGTGTTCCAGGATAACTTGAAATGAGAGAGCAACCAGCTTCATATAAACCGCGTGCGGCCGCTGCGTTTCCTAACATCAACTGTTTCATTCCATAACTGTAGCAAAAGGGGCTAGACCTGTCAAGTTTTTGGAAGCCATCTTCCGCTAAGGTAATAAATCCAGAAGACCAAGCTGGTAACAATCCATGTAATGGGGTAGCTTAAAAGAACCATGTGGAGCGTAGTGTTTTTTGCTACTGCAGTAAAAAGCCAGAGTATGCGAAGTCCGCACACACCAAATACGGTTATAATCATGGGAACAAAACTGTTTCCTACACCGCGGATTGTTCCGCTTAAAACTTCTATGGCAATGTAGGTTATCCACCAAGGAATCATAAAATGAAGAATGTCCATTCCCGTTGCAATTACCACAGGGTCTTTTGCAAACAGCCTGTAGAGTACTTCTCCAAAGAACCAGAATGTTAGGCAGAAAACGGCAGTTGCAATTACTGTCATAAGGAGGGTCTGCCACATTCCCTTCTTAACCCGGTCATAATGTTTTGCACCAGCGTTTTGTCCTGCAAAAGTCGTAACCGCTATTCCAAAGGCGTTTACCGTCATCCAAAATACACCGTCTATTTTTCCAAAGGCAGCCCAGGCGGCTACAGTCTGAGTTCCGAACAGGTTAAAGTTTGTCTGAATTATCAGATTGCTTATGGTGTAAAGTGAAGACTGAATGCCAGCAGGAAAACCGATTCTTAGCATTTCCCTAAGGATGTGTCCGCTTAACCTAAGGTCTTTTAGGCGGAGGGCATAGGAGTCGTGGGACTTTAGAAGAAGAGTTGTTACTATTGCCGCACACAGAGTTTGGCATAGCACTGTTGCAAGGGCCACACCTCGCACCCCCTGATGCAGTACTAGAACAAAAAGTAGGTCTAGAAGAATGTTTCCGCCGCAGCCTATTGCAATTATTACAAGGGGAGTAGTGGAGTCTCCTACTGCACGCAGAATTCCCGAACCCATATTGTAGATGAACATGGGGATTGTTCCTGTAAAATAGATGAGAAGGTAGACTCTGGAAAGGGGCACAACATCTTTGGGAGTTTTTGTAAGGGTTAGCATAAGGTTTGTGCAGAGCATACCCAGCACCATAATTATGGCGCCTCCAATAACGCTCAGCATTATTGCAGTATGCACTGCCTGCGAAATGTTTACCCTGTCTTTTGCTCCGTAAAACTGTGAAATCATTACTCCGGCACCGCTTGAAAGTCCGACAAAAAATCCCACAAGAAGGTTTACATACACTGCCGTAGTTCCGCCTACAGAGGCAAGGGCTTCCGTTCCTACAAACTGACCTACTACAAAGGCGTCTATAGTGTTGTATAACTGCTGAAAAAGCGTACCCAACAGGATTGGAAAAAAGAAGCTAAGCAAAGCCTTCCAGATGGTTCCCTCGGTTATGGAGCGGTCTGAATTTGAAAAGGAGGCATGTATAGACTTCATAGGGCAAACAATAGCACTAACGCGTACAAATCGCAAGCAGTTTTTTATCCTTGCGGGAAAGTAGATGTTATGGTATACTTAAGGTGGAGTTTTTTATGCATAAGAGCAGAAAATTCAGCCTGAGGCAATTCTTTTTATACGGTACTCTTACAAGGACTGTCTACAAGGACATTTCTCAGCTTATGTCGGAAGAAAACAACAGTACCCTTAACGGTGTCGCCATAATGACAACTGTTTTTGGCGCCCTGCTTTCGTTGCTGTCTTTTTTTGGAGTCCTAAAACATCATGTGCTTCCAGCCTACCTCTTTCTGTTTTTTTCCTCACTGCTTCTTGTCATCCTAAGGAAGATTTTCCGCTCTCCGGGATTTAAACTGTCCTACTTTATCTGCTTTTTCCAGTCTCTTGCCCTTCTTACATTCGGCATTTTAAACAGTGCGATTTTTGCTCCCTCTAAGGATTCAAACGGAACCATTTTTGTTGTAGTGCTTCTGGTGGTACCCCTCATATTTACGGACGTTCCTTCCAGACTCATTCCCCTGCTTCTCGTAAGCTCTACGGTGTACTGCCTGCTCATAAGGCATTTTAAAGCTCCTTCGGTAGTTGCCCTAGATACTGTAAACACTATTTTTGTTTTCTTTATTGCTTGCGTCTGCAACTGGATTTTTGCAACCCGCAACATGAGGAACCTAGCAAACCGTCTTTACATAGAAAAGGAAAGGGATACTGATTTCCTTACAGGGCTACTTACAAAACAGTCTGCTCGCATCATTACAACTGCAGAATTGTCTCACGGTTCTTCGGGAGTATTTGTAATAATCGACTTGGATGACTTTAAAAAAGTCAACGATACATACGGACACCTTTATGGCGATGAGGTTCTTGTAAAGGTTGCAAACTGCATAAAGCAGAACACCCGTCGTACTGATGTTGTCGCAAGATTTGGCGGAGATGAATTTACGATCTTCTTCCCCGACATGGATGTGTCTGTAGTGGAACGAAAAATTTCAGACCTCTTTACTACAATAGACAAGACCTTTGCAGACGAAAAGGTTCACATAACATGTTCCGTAGGTATAAAGTCTGTTTCACAAGGAATGGAATACGATTCCATATTCAACGCAGCAGATTCGGCCCTTTATCACAGCAAACGCTCTGGAAAGAACCGCTTTTCAATTTCTGATTCTCCTTCTGCAATGGGAGAGGGAACTACTGCATGAAGCCGTTTTTAATAACCCTTCTGGCATTTGTCGTAATTCTCGTAGTCTGCATCATTCGTGCGGCACTTAGCAAAAAAGACATAGCCTTTTCCGTTTGCATGCTCATGTTTTATGTCATCATTCCCATTATTGGAAACCTGATGGTTATTCTGTCGGATTCCTACAGGGTGAATGTGGCTGGCTACATGCTCTACCTTATTGGAACTGACTGGCTCTTCTTCTTCCTTGTGGAATTTAGCATGAGGTACTGCGACTACAAATTTAAGCTTACTCCCCTGCATGTCATAATCCTTGCGCTGACAATTTTAGATTCTGTTTCAGTCCTGCTTAATCCCATCTTCCATCATGTGTTTGGACTTGAGCAGATTGTTCTTGCAGACGGAGACCTGTATTACAAGATTGTTTCGTATACTGGACATGTGGTTCATCTTGTGTTCTCATATTCCATTGTGCTTTTTTCATTTGCTGTATTTGTAAAGAAGACATTTTCTGTTTCCCGACTTTACATAGAAAAATACCTTGTCATTCTTATTTCCCTTGTGGTAGTTGCAATATGGGAATCCTGGTATGTTCTTTCCAAGTCTCCTGTAGACCATTCAATGCTAGGCTACGGTGTCTGTGGAATACTGATGTACTACTTTACGATTGAATATCTTCCATTTTTCCTTACCGCAAAACTTCTTTCTTCAATCGTGTCAAACATGTCGGGAGCAGTTCTCTTCCTTGACAATAAGGACAACTGCATTTACTTTAACGAAAGTGCCTCCAGACTCTTCTTCCTTGCAGACGGTGACTATGTTGCCGCAAAGAAAACCATAAGAGGAATCATTACCGACACCGACATGCACAACTGCGAAAGCCTTCAGGTAATACGCACTTTTGAAGTGGAAGGTTCAGAACGCATTTTTGAAATCGAGTACCAGAAAATCTACGACAGACTGGGAATCTATGCTGGCTCCTTTGTAAGCATAAAGGACAGAACTGAAGAAGAAGCAGAAAAGAGAGAAGAGCAGTATCTTGCAACCCACGACAGTCTTACGGGGCTTTACAACCGGGAATACTTCTTGCACAAGATGGAGCAGAAGCTTAGGGAAAATCCTGACACCGAATATCTTGTAATCTGTTCCGACATAAAGGAATTTAAACTTGTAAACGACATTTTTGGAAGGGAAGCAGGCGACGAGATTCTTAAAAATGTTGCCCAAAATGTTGAAGGCTATGCCAGCGAAAATTCTATTTTTGGACGCATAGGTGGAGATATGTTTGGCCTTATGATGCGCAAGCAGGACTTTGACGAACGACTTTTTGTAAGGGGTTCAAAGGGATTCATTCATAAGGAAGGAAATGTTTCTTACCCCATAACAATCCACATAGGCATTTACGAGGTAAAGGACAGAACTGTTCCTCCTTCAATTATGGTGGACAGGGCCTTCTTTGCCATGGAAGAAATAAAGAACAGCGTGCAGCAGAGGGTTGCATGGTATGACGGAAGAAAGAGGGAAGAAGTTCTTTGGGAGCAGCAGGTAACGGCCAGCTTTGAAGACGCCCTTGAGCAGCATCAGTTTAAGCCCTATCTTCAGCCTCAGGTTAATGCGGAAGGTGTTATGGAAGGTGCAGAAGTTCTTGCCCGTTGGGAGCATCCTACACTGGGACTTCTTGGTCCAAGCAAGTTTATAGAAATTCTAGAAAAGAGCGGAGACATTGTCCGCCTTGACCGCTACATGTGGGAAGCCTCCTGTGCCATTTTAAGCCGCTGGCGAGATGAAGGAAAATCTTCCCTCTACCTTTCGGTGAACATTTCGCCAAAGGACTTTTACTTTGTAGATGTCTATGAAGAAATAACTCATCTAGTAAAATTCTACGGAATCTCTCCTTCCCAGCTCCGTCTTGAAATTACGGAAAGCGTAATGATAAACGATGTTGAGCGCAAGATGCAGATTATAAACTGGCTTAGGGGTGACGGATTTATTGTAGAAATGGACGACTTCGGTTCTGGTTACTCTTCACTCAACCTGCTTAAGAACCTCCAGTTCGACATACTCAAACTGGACATGCTCTTCTTGCGCAGTTCAAATGATGAGGAAAAAGCTCGGACAATCCTTCAGTTTATAATTACAATGGCTCATCAGTTGCACATGCCAGTCATTACTGAAGGTGTAGAAACAAAAGAGCAGATTGACTTTTTAACTTCCGCAGGTTGCGACATGTTCCAGGGATTTTATTTTTCAAAGCCAATTTCCCTTGAGGAATTTGAGTCCAGAAATTTTTCCTAAGTAAACTTTTTCTAAGAAAAATTTTACTCACTGTTTTTAAACCAGCCGCAGTAGTTTTTCGTGCTAGTAAAGTACCAGCCGTCGTCGGTTTTTGCGTCTATTATAATCCGACTTTCTCCAACCTCCTGCACAAGTTCTGAATCTTCTGTGGGAAGTTCATATAAAGAAACTATTCCGCCCTTTACATTTATGGATGCTGATTCTCCACCTGAATACGGAATCATTTTTGGAATGCATGCAGGCTCTTCAACAGCGTGAACTTCTTTTTCGCTTACATAGCCTGCCTGAGGAAAAATGACTTCGTAAACAGCATTGCCGCCTTTCGTAAATTTTGCAACTGCATATAGTCCGGGGGTGTTTGTCTGATAAAATGTTTTTTCCTTTAAGTCAATATTTTTGAATGTGGTTACTGGCGTTTTTTCTTCGTCATTTGGCATAAGCCAGATGCCTTTTCCGTAGCTTTCGTAAACAGGAACTTCTACAGACTCAAGAGTTTCAAATGTGCCGGGCATAAGGTAAACCTCTGTAGCGGGATACCATATTGTGCCGTCAGCACTGTACCAGTAGCAGGTTTCGCCGTTGCAGGTGATTGGTTCGGCTGTTCTTTTTGTAACGGAGAGCGTGCAGAATGACTCAAGGTAGTCTCTTTTTTTACTTGCTCCGGGAAAATCCCTAAAGTTCGCATCCTTTACGGTAAAGGCATTGCATTCGCCCTTGTATATTCCGTCAGTATATACTTCGAACTGTGCCCATCCGTAAGATTCCGCTCCGTCCGCAATAAAGCGTATGTAGCCATCGGCATACATGGGTTCTCCCCAGACTTCATTTATAAGGATGAGCTTTGTTACTTCGTCGGTTGCCCTGTCAAGTATGACAAGAAGCCTGCGACAGTCTTCTCCGTCTCCTGAAAAAAACAGTTTTGCATAATAGTCGCTGGTGCTGTTGGTGCCATACTGTGAGGCGACGTTCGGTTCCCTGTGGGCGCAGAACAATGCAGTTTTCATGTCCTGATTGTAGATTATGACTGAATACAGATTTTCCTTCCACTGCATGAACTTAAAGCGTTCCCCCAATTCTTCGGGAGTAAAAACCTGCATGTCCATTGCTTCGTAAAGGTCTGCTTCGTATGCGTATGGAACAGGCTCTGTTGCAACAGATGAAATGTCCTTTGCCTCATACAAAAGCGTAGGCTTCCATTCGTCGTAGACAGGCTCTTCTGCCATGCCCTGTGCTTCTTTCTTCATTTCCTGTTCAACTGCCATGTCCTGCACTTGGGGAATTGGTTCCTCAGCCTTCTGCTTTTTGCACGAGTTGATGCATACAAGAAAAAAGACAAGCGGCGCCAGTGTCATAAGAAAACATCGTTTCATTTGTATTTCTCCTTTTGAGTGAATTCTTCTTTTGATATGGGAAGCATTTCAAAAACACCGTTACCAAGATAGAGGTCGCATGCAGGAATCCAACCGTCCGCACATTTGAACCAATAGACATCCTCTTTGCCGTAGGGAAAGGGCATTGAGCTGCGTTCCGTAAGAAGAAGTTCGCATCCTTTGCTGTATTCATACATTCCGGCCAGCGATGCATCGGGTTGTGAGCAGGGGGTGGTTTTGTCTGCGCTGACTACAGCCATTAACTTTGTCCCAATGTCTTCCTGGTTTTGAAAAATATAATATGAAAGTCTTTTGCAATAGAAGGGATACCAGTACTCTGCATAATAGTGCGATTTTCCTGCCGAAAAGGAAAACTGTTTGTTGTTTATGAAGACAAGTGAAAGGATTTCGTCTGTAGCAGAATTTTTCATGATTAAAAGCCTGCGGTTGTCGCCCGTAGTATCGATAAGAAGAGAATGAACTTCACCGTTACCGGTATAGCCTATGTCATCATAAAATTTACATAAGTTCCTTTCATTTTTTGCTTTAAATCCTACAGTTCCGTCTTGGTTAAAATATTGCAGCGTGATGGTACCGTCTTCGTTTGTGGCATACTCCACACGGTCGGCAATGTCTGCATAATTAAAGCGCACTGCAATTCCGCATGCACTAAGAAATGAATCTATGTCGGTTTCCGTAACGCCGTTACCAAGTTCGTACAAAGTGAACTGCGCTTTTTTTTTCTGCTATATTGAAGAGGGGAACATACTTTGGTTGGGAAACTTGCTGAACTAGTTCTTCCTGCTGCTCAGTATCTTCCTGCGACTCCGTCCTGTTATGCTCTGCATTTCCCTTCCTGCAGGCGGCAAAGAGAAAAATGAAAGTTAATAAGAAAAACGAAAGAAATAATTTCTTCATTTGATTTACCTTGACTTACTTTTTGAATAGGCCCTGATGCTTGCAACTTCGGACAATGGGACATAGGTTGCATTATCTCCTATTTTCCAGGTGCTTTTTCTGCTGCCTTTAGTTACATTAACATACTCTTCGCCAGTCATCAATATAGTTCCTGTTAACTCCCTTAATTCTTTCTCTTGTGCAAAGTTCACAGTTTCGATACAATCTTTCTCATGTCAACAGTAGGTATGTTACTAAATGGCCTTGAAAGAAAATACAAGGTTTACTCTTTGCTCAGTCCTCTTTCTATGGTGGGCGAAGTTGTTATGGAAACGGCAATACCCCTCATGATGTCAAAGATAATTGATGTGGGAATTGCAGGTGGCGATTTGAATTATGTTCTGCTCGTGGGGTTCCTTATGGTGGGCATGGCTGTGTTTTCTCTTGCCTGCGGAGCTTTGGGAGGTCGTTTTGCGGCCGTTGCTTCACTGGGATTTTCACGGAATTTACGCAGAAGGCTTTTTGCAAAGGTTCAGGATTTTTCATTTGGAAATATAGACCATTTTTCAACTTCGTCTCTGGTAACCCGGCTTACCACTGATGTTACAAATGTTCAGAACACTTACCAGATGCTTATCCGAATGTGCGTCAGGGCACCCTTTATGCTTATTTCAGGTACCATTATGGCCTGCCTTATTAATGTAAAGCTTTCTACCGTTTTCTTTGTGGCCATTCCCTTTCTTGCGGTAGTGCTTGTCATAATTGCTTTTGTTGCATATCCTCGTTTTCAGATCATGCTTTCAAAGTACGACAATCTGAACAACACTGTGCAGGAAAACCTTACTGCAATCCGCGTTGTAAAAAGTTTTGTCCGCGGTGAATACGAAAAGGAAAAGTTTTCTGATGCAGCCGATGCCGTCCGTAAGACTCAGGTGCGTGCAGAAAAAGTTGTGGTGCTTACAATGCCACTCATGCAGATTGTTGTGTATGCCTGCATTATTGCAGCCCTTTGGTTTGGTGGCAGGATGATTGTAGTGGGCGACTTAAAGACAGGTCAGCTCATAAGCTTTATCTCTTACATAACTCAGGTACTCATGTCCCTCATGATGCTTTCCATGGTCTTTATTACAATGGTTCTTTCTAGAGCGAGCATTTCCAGAATTGTTGCAGTTCTTTCAGAGGAGCCAGAAATCCGTGGACCTGAATCAGATGCTGTTACAGAAGTTGCCGATGGCTCTATAGACTTTAAGAATGTTTCGTTTTCTTACCACAAAGATAAAAACAACTGCGTTCTTAACAATGTTTCGCTACATATACCCAGCGGTTCCTTTGTTGGCATTATAGGCGGAACAGGTTCTTCAAAGTCTACACTTGTTTCTCTTGTGCCTCGCTTGTATGATGCCCTTTCTGGAGAAGTTTTTGTGGGCGGAAAAAATGTCAGAGATTACGATCTGGTAACTCTTCGTGACAGTGTTGCAATGGTTCTGCAAAAAAATGTCCTCTTTAGCGGAACAATTAGGGAAAACCTTAAGTGGGGCAACGAGAACGCCAGTGATGAACAGCTTATTGAAGCCTGCAAGGCTGCGGATGCATACGAGTTTATTCAGTCATTCCCAAAAGGCTTTGACACAGATTTGGGGCAGGGGGGAGTAAATGTTTCAGGGGGCCAGAAGCAGCGCCTTTGCATTGCTCGCGCTCTGTTAAAAAATCCGAAGATTCTCATTCTTGATGACAGTACCAGTGCGGTTGATACTGCAACAGATTCACGCATTCGTGCGGCTTTAAGAAGTAGTGCCCCTGACGCTACAAAGATAGTCATTGCCCAGCGTATTACATCTGTTCAGGATGCGGACATCATTTATGTTCTTGACAACGGTTCAATAAACGGTTGCGGAACTCATGCAGAACTTCTTGAATCCAATGAGATTTACAGGGAAGTGTATCAGTCTCAGCAGGCAGCAAACTGAGCGTGAAAGGAGAAGATTATGCCGGGACCAGGTTCTAGAACAAAAGTAAGTGCAAAACCCAAAAATGCAAAGCGTACAATTTCGCGCCTTATTTCCTATATGGGAGCTTACAAGGCTCTCTTTCTTGTAGTGCTTGTGGCGGTTCTTGCTAGCGCAGGTGCAACTGTCGTTGGAGACTCCATGCTTAGACCTGCAATAGACGACTACATAATTCCCCTGTATGAACGGTGGACTGCTGGAGAAGTAATTGCCGCTGCGGATTTTATTCCATTTCTTAAGCTGGTTGGAATTATGGCACTTGTGTTTGCCTTTGGGGCCTTGGCTTCATGGGTTAACGCAAGACTTATGCTTTACATTTCAACCAACACTCTTTACCGCATTCGAACGGATTTGTTTGACGAAATGGAAGTGCTTCCATTAAAGTATTTTGACGGACACACTCACGGTTCTCTTATGTCCCTTTTTACAAACGACATTGATACCCTTCGCGACATGATGAGTCAGAGTATTCCCAACCTTTTTTCTAGCGTAATAACAGTTGTCTCGGTCTTTGTCATGATGATGATAACAAGTCCTCTCCTTACGCTGATTATGGTTGTTACCATGATTATGATGATGGCCCTTGCTGGAGCAATTGCAAAACGCAGTGCAAAGGCCTTCCGTGAGCAGCAGGATGCAATAGGTGCAGTTAACGGTTATGTTGAGGAAATGACTTCTGGGCAGAAAGTTGTAAAGGTGTTCAATCGCGAAAAAAAATCCATAGAAGAATTCAACAAACTTAATGACAGACTGTGCGAGGCGGGTACAAGGGCAAACACTCTTGCAAACATACTTATGCCCATAATGGGAAACATGAGCCACATTCAGTATGCCTTTGTTGCCATTGTGGGAGCAATTCGCGTCATAGGCGGACACATGGGTTTGGGAAGCATTGCTGTCTTCCTCCAGTATACGCGTAACTTTAGCCGACCCATTACCATGATGAGCCAGCAGATTAACGGCATTCTTAATGCTCTTGCCGGTGCCGAACGAATCTTTGCCGCCATAGACGAAAAGAACGAGGTTGACGAGGGTAAGGTTCTTCTTGTAAATGCAAGCGAAACTCTGCCTGAGGCTTCCAGTGATAACAGAAGTCATTTGGTTCAGGCCTTTGCAAATACTGGAGAGTGGGCTTGGCGCGTTCCTTCTGGTCTTTCAGTTGACGACTCTGAGAATGCGGAAAGTTTTGCCGACAGTGAGGACTTTAAGCTTGTTAAACTTAGGGGAGATGTGGTGTTTAAGAATGTAAGTTTTTCCTATGTTCCTGAAAAGGAAGTTCTTCATTCAATAGAACTTCATGCCGAACCAGGACAGAAAATTGCACTGGTAGGTTCTACAGGAAGCGGAAAGACAACAATTACAAATCTGCTTACTCGCTTTTACGATATTGATGATGACAAGGGCTTAATTACTTACGACGGAATTCCCATAAAGGAAATTTCAAAGGGTGCTCTTAGAAAGTCCTTGGGCATGGTTCTACAGGACACTCATCTTTTTACAGGCTCCATTCGTGACAACATTAAGTACGGAAACCTAGAGGCTTCTGAGGCTCAGGTTGTGGCGGCGGCAAAACTGGCAAACGCCCATTCATTCATTACTCATCTTGAAAATGGTTATGATACCATCATTACCGGAGACGGCGGAAACTTGAGTCAGGGACAGAGACAGCTTCTTGCCATTGCACGGGCTGCAGTTGCGGATCCCCCTGTTCTTATTCTTGACGAAGCAACCAGTTCAATCGACACGCGAACAGAGGCCCTTATAGAAAAAGGCATGAACCACCTTATGGAAGGACGCACTGTATTTGTCATTGCCCATAGGCTTTCAACCGTCCGCAATGCAAACGAAATAATTGTTCTGGAAAAAGGCAGAATTATAGAGCGCGGCAACCACGACACCCTAATGTCCCAAAAAGGCCGCTATTACGATTTGTACACCGGTGCCTTCGAACTGACATAAGGCTTAGCCTAAGGTGTGCTGGAAGTACGAAGTGATTCCAGTAGAGGTGCCTGCACCTCCGTGCATTTGAATTAACATAAACTTACCCGTCAGTAGGCTGGAAGTACAAAGTACTTCACTTACTGTAATACAAGCTTGTTCTTTCCGCTTTCCTTGCCGTTGTAGAGGAAGCGGTCGGCTCTGTTTATGGTTACGGAAATGGGCTCGTTCTGATCGTGGAAGGCGAGTCCACCCGTCATGGTAAGGTTGAATTTGTTCTCCATGTAGATGAAACTGTAGTCTTCAACGCTCTTTATTATTGTCTGTATGAAGTCTGAACATTTTGCTCTTGCATCAGAGTGGCTTTCATCGTATTCCAGTACCACAAGAAATTCTTCTCCGCCCCAGCGTCCAATAGTCACCTTCTGTTCGATAGCTGACTGACCTATATGCTTCATCATTTCGGCAATGGTCCTTAGTACATAGTCTCCTGCATCGTGACCGAATGTGTCGTTTACCTTCTTAAAGTCGTCTATGTCTACGATTGCAGTTGCAAAGCTCAGGCTTCCTTCCTTAGAGTCTGCATAGGCCTTGTCCAAAATGTCTCTCATCTTGTGCCTGTTGTAAAGTTGGGTAAGTTCGTCAAAGTCCGCAAGGCTTGTTTCCCTGTTCATAATTAAAGATGTAAAGGCATACATGCAAATGATTATGAATCCGAAGATTACGGCACAGTTTGCAAGGTACATGACATTCATTATGATGGGAGAGACTGTGTATTTTGGAGTCTGAAAAATTGTGTACAGCTTTAGGCTTAAAAATGTTCCAGCGCTAAGAAAACTTGCAACTTCGGGGAGCTTGCCCAAAAATCTGTTGTCGTTAAAAATGTAGCGCATGTAAAAGGCAATGAAGACTATGGGCATTGTGTACATGGCAAATCCTGCTTCCCAACCTACACAGACGGTTGCAAAAACCAGATGCAGGAGAACTTCGGCAAGTGCCAGCGTGGTATACAGAAAGAGTTTTCGGCTTCTTACGATGAATATTCCGCCTATGTAAAAGAGAACACTTGCAATGTTGAAAAAGTACATGAAACGAACTTTAAAGTAGAAAAAGAAAAAGAACAGCACCGTGTGTACTGCCAGAAGAGATATGTTGGTAATCTTAAGAGCCTTTCCCAGTCCTTCTACTTTGTCGCCCGAAGCCATAACAAACTCCTTTCTACATATTATATGCTGTTGAAGTGCATTATTCAATAGCAGTATGGGTCTAGAATACAAAGTGCAAAAGTGCTATAATGCTCCTCCGAGGTTTTTTAATGAAAGCAATCGAATTGGAAAAGGCATACAATCCAAAAGAATTTGAAGACAGAATTTATGACCAATGGGTTAAGACCGGTTGTTTTAAGCCGGCATCAGACGAGGCTTCCCCTCTGCATAAGACTTATCTTGACAAAAAGGCAAAGAATCCCAGTCTAGCAAAATATACAGTCGTCATTCCTCCTCCAAATGTAACAGGTGTGCTTCATATGGGACACGGACTGAACAATACTCTTCAGGATATCGTTGTTCGCTATCACCGCATGAAAGGGGATGATACTCTTTGGATTCCAGGAACAGACCATGCAGGAATTGCAACTCAGAATGTTGTGGAACGGGCTCTTAAAAAAGAAGGCAAGACCCGCAACGACTTGGGACGAGAAAAATTCCTTGAGCGAACTTGGGCTGTAAAGGAAGACCATCACGCAACAATCGTAAAGCAGCAGAAAAAGTTGGGTAACTCCACTGACTGGGACAGGGAACGCTTTACCATGGACGAAGGCCTTTCAAAGGCTGTAAGGGATGTTTTTGTTACTCTGTACGAAAGGGGACTCATTTACAAGGGACACTATCTGGTAAACTGGTGCCCTCGCTGTGGAACCGCCCTTGCCGATGACGAAGTTGATCACACAGACACTCCCGGAGCAATGTACCACATTTGGTATGAATATGCCGACGGGCCTGCTCCAGACGGAAGTACTAGAATAGAAATTGCAACTACGCGTCCCGAAACACTTCTTGGCGATACTGCCGTTGCAGTTAATCCCAGTGACGAACGCTACAAGAACATAATTGGTAAGAAGTTAAAACTTCCCCTTACCGACCGTACAATTCCCCTCATTGCCGACGCCTATGTAGACAAGGAGTTTGGAACTGGTATGGTAAAAATTACTCCAGCCCACGACCCTAACGACTGGCAGGTTGGTCAAAGAAACAATCTGGAAGTAATAAACATACTTAATCCCGACGGAACATTAAACGAAAACTGTCCCGAAAAATACAGGGGTCTTACCTGCGCAAAGGCCCGCGGACTTATCATAGAAGACTTGAAAGAACTGGGACTTTACAAGGGTGAGGAAAAAATTACCCATGCTGTAGGCCACTGTTACCGATGTGCAACTGTTGTAGAGCCTTACCTTTCTGACCAGTGGTTTGTAAAGATGCGTCCCCTTGCAGATAAGGCATTGGAATGCTGGAAGAAGGGAGATATTGTATTCTATCCTCGCAAGTGGGAAAATACATATCGTCACTGGATGGAAAACATTCGCGACTGGTGCATAAGCCGCCAGCTTTGGTGGGGTCACCGCATTCCAGTTTGGTACTGCCAGTCCTGCGGAGAAGTTATAGTAAGTAGAGAAGATCCTTCAAAGTGTCCCAAGTGTGGCTCTGGTGCAGACAAGCTTGAACAGGACCCTGATGTTCTTGACACTTGGTTTAGTTCTTGGCTGTGGCCCTTTAGTACTTTGGGCTGGCCAGAAAAAACTGCCGACCTAGAAAAATTTTATCCCACTACATCTCTTATTACAGCCTACGACATTATTCCTTTCTGGGTCTGCCGCATGATTATGGCTGGTCTTGAATTTACGGAGCAGGCACCTTTCAAAGATATTTACATTCATGGTCTTGTTCGCGACAAGCAGGGGCGCAAGATGAGCAAGTCTTTGGGTAACGGTCTTGATCCTCTTGAAATAATCGACATGTATGGAGCCGATGCCCTTAAGTTTACCTTGGGTTACATGTGCGCACAGGGGCAGGATGTTCTGGTAGACAAGGACAGCTTTAAAATGGGAAGCCGCTTCTGCAACAAGGTATGGAATGCAAGCCGCTACATTTTGGGCAATCTGGAAGGACGCACTCTTATTCCCGTAAGCGATTCGGATTTGACAGAACTTGACAAATGGATTTATTCCTGTCTGGATAACGCCGTAGTTCAGGCTAGGGCAGCCCTTGAAGGATACCGCTACAACGATGCCGCTTCGGCTCTGTATGAATACTTCTGGAACGACTTCTGCGACTGGTATGTTGAGGCTACAAAACTTTCATTTAAGAACGGAGACGACCATGAAAAGGGCAGGGCTGCATCAGTGTTGCTTAATGTCCTTGAAGAAAGCCTAAGACTCCTACATCCTTACATTCCTTTCGTAACTGAAGAAATTTATGCAAAACTGCCCCTTGAAGAGATTATGCAGAACCGCACCAAGGCCGGAGTTCAGTCTGTTTTGTTCAATGATGTATGGAACGGTCTTTTGGTAAACGCCTCTTACCCCGAACACAGGGAAGGACGCGTAGTGCCTGAGATTACAAGACGCTTTGATGTGCTTAAGGACTTAATCCGTAATGTTCGTGCTCTTCGTGCTGAATGCGGAATAGACCCCGCCTCCAAAATCCACATTGCTGTTATGGTAACAAAGGGTAGCGCAGCGGAAGTTATTTTTGAAAAAACCGACATGATAGAACTTCTGTGCGGAGTAAAGGGAATTGACTTTGTAGAAGAAAAGCCCTCCCGTGCAATAGGAACCGTAGGCGAAGGGTTTGAGGCTTTCCTGCTTGTTGACGAAAGCATAAACAAGGAACAGCTTGCGGCTCGCTTTACAAAGGCAATCGCTCAGGAAGAGTCTTCAATAAAACGAAGCGAATCTAAACTGAACGGAAGCTTTGCCCAGCATGCACCTGCGGAACTTGTACAGGCTGAACGGGATGCACTTGCGGAATGCAAGAGGCGCATAGAAAAACTTCAGTCCTACCTAAAGAGCCTGTAGTTTAGGGAGGTGGATATGGGCAAGCAACTTTATAACATGGCAACAGAAAAACCTGACCGCATGGATAAAGAGCACATGCTCCAGTTAAAGAGCATTTTCCTTGCCCCCTACATGCAGCTGGCCACTGGTCTAATTGGGAAACAGCGGCGGGCTGGAGGCAACATGTTCCGTCATCAGCTTGACACCATGAGCATACTGATTGACTACGGCTACATAGACAGCGTTCTTTTAAAGGCAAGTTGCATACACGACACTGTAGAGGACATTCCCGGATTTGACCAGAACCTTATTCGTACTGCAGACGAGGAGGGGGAAGAAGTCCTTAAGCTAGTGCTGGAAGTAACTAAGGCCGAAGGTCAGGATAAGGCAGACTACCTTAGGGGCATAATAGATCATGGAAGCTACCGCGCCAAACTCTTAAAGTGCGCCGACAGAATTTCCAACATGATAAGCCTGGGCTTTGTTACCGACAGCAAGTTTATAGAACGCTACTGTGACGAGACTGAGTATTTCATATTTCCCATTGCACTCGAAATAGACTACAACATGTATCAGGAACTTATAGACCTGGTGCGTACTAGACGCAAGTATCTGGAAGATTCAGGCTTTTACGACAAAAAGTGATACCGTACCTTATTGCAGATTTTTTTGCATAGTTATATACTCTTTCTACACTTATCTAAATATATAGAGGTTTTGTTATGGTCTTTTTAGGAGGACATCTTTCAATCACGTCAGTTACATTTTTGACGTTTTGTGTTTTTGCAATAGCTGCATTGGGCTATCTGCTCGGACGAATCACCATTAAGGGTGTTTCCTTGGGAACTGCTGGCGTATTCATTGTAGCTCTTCTGTTCGGTGCTTTCTTTTACACCGATCTGGGAGCCCAGCTTGTAGTTACATACACCCATCAGACTTTGGATGAAACCCTTAAGGTTCCCTATGTTTCCAGCGCACTTAAAATCGTTGAGAACATCGGTCTTATCCTCTTCGTAACTTCAGTAGGATTTATTGCAGGTCCCGGATTTTTTGGTGACTTTAAAAAGAACTTCAAGTCATACATTCTGCTTGGACTTCTTATAATTGTTATAGGCGGACTTGCCTGTGCTGGCTGCATTGTGTTCGATGCAAAAGTGTTCGGACGCAAGTATGAAGAAGTTGCTGCAATGCTGGTGGGACTTCTTTCTGGCTCTCTTACTTCTACTCCTGCATTCTCTGCCGCAAAGGCAACGGTTGCCAGTGAGGAACTTGAGTCTATTGTTGCGGTAGGTCACGGAATTGCATACCTCTTTGGCGTTGTGGGTGTTGTTCTCTTTGTTCAGCTTGTGCCCAAGTTTACAAAGTCAGACATGGCAAAGGAAAGGGCAAAGCTTTCAGAGGCAAACCCTGAGCAGCCTTCAAAACTTACAGGTAAAGAACTTGAATTTGACACCTTCGGATTCTGTGCTTTCTGTATTGCCGCAATTCTGGGTGTTCTTGTTGGTTCATTTAAAATCGGAAACTTCTCCCTTACAACTACAGGCGGATGTCTTCTTGTTTCTCTTATTCTGGGCTATGTGGCAAAAATCGGAAATGTTTCAATCACGCCTAAGGAAAGCACACTTAAGGTTTTCCGCGAACTGTGACTTATGTTCTTCGTTATTGGTGCCGGTGTTGCAGGTGGCGCAAGTTTCGTAAAATACTTCGAATGGGTATACTTCATTTACGGAATTATAATGACACTGCTCCCCATGATCATAGGCTACATCTTTGCACGCTATGTCCTCAAACTTAACCTGCTGAACAACCTTGGTTCAATCTGCGGAGGCATGACTTCTACTCCTGCACTGGGAACCCTTATCCAGACTGCTGGAACAGAAAAGGTTGCTTCGGCCTATGCATCTACATACCCTATTGCACTTATTGCTGTTGTGGTAGTTTCTCAGGTACTTATTCTTATTTTTAGGTAGGCCTTAATTCAAGGCTTATGCATTGGCGGCACCGTCTGAGTCCTTTTGTTGGGCAAGGTCAGTGCCGCTTTTTTTTCTTACACTCCTAGTCTTTCGCTTACCGTTGATTATTTTGGAATTCTGTGTTAAAATTATGCTGAGAAAAACTTATTCGGGAGGATTCCATGGAGTATACTCTGGAGAATCGTGCAAAGTTCAATAAAAAAGTCTTCGGATACCTTATGTTTAGCTATCTTTTTCCAGTGCTGGTATTTGGTCCAATCAGTATTTTTTCTGAAGCCGTTACCGTTGAGGAATATATAAAGATTGCCTTTAATCCATTTGTACTTCTTGTTGCGGCCGTTTTTTTTATCGTTACCCCATGCATAACCTATACTGTTCTTCTCAAAGGTTTTGCTGCATATGACGGTTCCGAAAAATCCATTGTAAAGACCAACAAACTGTTCAAGGTTTGGTACATGGTTAACATTGGTCTTGTTGTAGGTTTTTACGCCCTCTTTGCAGGTTTCTGCGTATGGCATACAACAATTACGGGGCTTAAACTTTCGGCCTTTGAAACAAACTGGTCAAGTTACTACACATGGCTTACTCTTTTGTGGGGTGTTGCATTTAGTTTTGCTCTCTTCGGATTTATTAGCTTGCTGGACGAAGGTGAACGGTCCATGAGTTGGCTTCCCCACAACAAGGAAGTTCAGATTATGCCCTTCAATCAGCGTGCTCTTATAGTAATGTTCTTTGCCGTTGTATCCCTTGTTCTTATGCTGGTTCATGTTATCTCCATTCCGGGAAACCTTACCAAGGGTACGACATATCTTCTTTTTAAAAAGGTAATACCTATTGCTGTTGTTTTTGCCTTAATTCACCTTGCAAACATGTTCTTTACGGTAAGGGCAATTGGAAAAGGCATTAACGCCGTCCAGAAACATACTGAGGAACTTGCAAAAAAGAACTATCACTTGGAGCCTCTTAAAGTTGAGTGCCGTTGCGAAATTGGAACTCTCATCAATAACATAAACAACTTTAGAGAGGAAACAAAGGGCCTTCTTGGAGACATGGTGGATTCCGCTCGCGAATCGGTAAAGACTGCCGACATTCTTAAGAACAATCTTGACACAGCCTCAAGCAATGTAGACGAAATTTCAAAAAACATCGATATAGTTCAGTGCGAAATGGGCAACCAGTCTGCAGGTGTGGAAGAGTCCAATGCTTCGGTAAATCAGATTGTTTCCAGAATTAGGGACTTAAACTCTAGCATAGAAAGCCAGTCTTCTGCTGTAAACCAGTCCTCCGCTGCTGTTGACGAAATGGTTGCAAACATTAATTCCGTAACGCAGATTCTTGAAAAAAATACTGAAGCCGTAAATAAGCTGGGAAACGCCTCTGAAGAAGGTCGTGGAAAAGTTAAGCATGCAGTTGAAGTTTCTAACGAAGTTTTGGAACAGTCTTCTGGACTCATGGACGCAAGTAAAATCATCCAGACTATTGCAAGCCAGACAAACCTTCTTGCCATGAACGCCGCTATTGAATCCGCCCATGCAGGAGAAGCGGGTAAGGGTTTTGCTGTAGTTGCGGACGAAATTCGTAAGCTGGCAGAGCAGTCTAACATGCAGGGTAAGAATATCAACACAAGTCTTAAGGGGCTTTCCGAATCAATTTCTCAGATAACAGAAAGTATTGCCGAAGTTCAGCAGCAGTTTGATGTAATTTACGATTTGGCACAGACTGTACGCTCTCAGGAACTTGTGGTTAAGAATGCAATGGAAGAGCAGAACGAAGGTAACAAGCAGGTTCTTGAGGCCATGAGGAGCATTAACGATTCTACTGTCTCGGTAAGGGACAGTTCTGGAGAAATGCTTGTAGGTGCTGATCAGGTTGTAAAGGAAATGGAAGTTCTTGCCGAAGTTACCAGACGCATTACAGACAGTATGCAGTCAATGAGTGAAAGCGTAGAAGGTATTACTTCTGCAGTAAGGCTCGTTTCTGACAGCTCTTCTGCAAACCAGAAGAATACCTTTGAACTTGCGGCTAAAATAGAGTCCTTTAACCTTTAGGAGCGGGGAAATTCCCTCTGGGACTTTTTGCAGGCTTCTGTAATTGTGTCCCACTCCTTAAGCCTTATGTTTTCTTTTGTACACAGCCATGAACCGCTTACCGCAATAACATTTTTAAGTTTTGCGTAGGCGGTAAAATTTTCTTCGCTGATTCCACCGGTAGGCATAAAACGCACTTTTGCAAAGGGACCTCTTATGGCATTAAGAAATTTTGTTCCTCCGCAAGCTTCTGCCGGAAAAAACTTTAGCACCGAAAGCCCTTTCTTTACAGCATGTTGAACTTCGCTGGCCGTAGAAACTCCGGGAATCACCGTAGCATTTTTTTTCATGCACCAGTCCACAATCTGGTCGTCGTAACCGGGAGAAACGATTGCCTCTGCTCCTGCACTAAGGGCCTTCTTTGCCTGCTCAAGGGTAAGCACCGTACCTGCAAAAACCGTCATCTTGGGACATTCCGATGTAATGCGTCGTATGCTTTCTTCTGCTGCCTCTGTCCTAAATGTAACTTCTGCAATGTCTACTCCGCCTGCAAGAAGAGCCTTTGCAAGGGGAACTGCGTCTTCCGCACTGTCAATCTGTATTACAGGAACAAGTCCTGTCTCTTCCATTTGTGAAAAGATGTCTGTCATGCTTTTAGTATAGCATTCCATGCTTACAGAGTGCAAGGTCATTGAAAATCAGTGGGTCTTTATGCTACAATGCACCCATGAACATCTACGAAGCCATTAATGCACTTACCGGTTACGGACTTACCACCGGACTTATAGAACAGGAAGACATCATCTTTACGCAGAACCGTCTTCTGGAAACACTTTCTCTTGACGGATTTGAAAGTGACGCTCAGGCTGCCAACATTCCCCGAACAGAGCGTGGTCAGTTGGAAGAAATTCTTTCAGTTATGCTGGACTATGCTTCTTCTCACAAACTGTTGCAGGGCGATGGTATTGTTTACCGAGACTTGTTTGACACAAAACTCATGTCATGCCTTGTAGCCCGTCCTTCCGAAATAGAAAAGAAATTTCTTGAGATGTACAAAAAGTCTCCCGTAGAGGCAACCGACTGGTACTACACTTTTTCTCAAGACACTGATTACATCCGCCGTTACAGGGTTTGCAAGGATGTCAAATGGAAGAGTCCCACAGAGTATGGCGACATGGACATTACAATCAATTTGTCAAAGCCCGAAAAAGATCCTAAGGCAATTGCAGCCGCACGAAACGCACCCAAAAGCGGATACCCTGCCTGCCTTCTTTGCAAGCAGAATGTGGGCTATGCAGGCCGTGTAAATCATGCGGCACGACAGAACCACAGAATCATTTCCTTAAAACTTGCTGGTAAGGAATGGGGTCTTCAGTATTCTCCCTATGTATACTACAACGAGCACTGCATTGTTTTCAGCGCTGAGCATACTCCAATGAAAATTAGCAGGGAAACTTTTCTTAGCCTCTTTGACTTTGTAAAACTCTTTCCTCATTACACAGTTGGAAGCAATGCCGACCTTCCCATTGTTGGCGGTTCAATTCTTTCTCATAATCACTTTCAGGGCGGTCGTTACGAGTTTGCAATGGCAAAGGCTCCTGTTGAAGAAAAGTTTACTGTCTTTGGATTTGAGGATGTTGAGTGCGGAATAGTAAAGTGGCCCATGAGCGTTATCCGGTTGGACTCAACAAGTAGCGACAGGGTAGTGGCCCTTGCCGACAGAATTCTAAACAAGTGGAGGGCCTACACTGATGTGGATGCATTTATCTATGCTGAAACTGACGGAGAAAAGCACAACACCATAACTCCCATTGCCCGTAAGCGTGGAGACAAGTTTGAGCTTGATCTGGTTCTTCGCAACAACATTACAACTCCAGAACATCCTCTTGGCGTATTCCATCCTCATGCGGAACTTCATCATATTAAAAAGGAAAACATTGGCCTTATAGAAGTAATGGGTCTTGCCGTTCTTCCCTCTCGATTAAAGACAGAACTTGCAGAACTGGGAGAGGCAATCCTTACTGGACGAGACCTGCGCTCAGACGAAGTGCTTTCTAAACATGCTGACTGGGTTCAGGAATTTTTGCCAAAGTATCAGAATGTAAATGCTTCCAATGTGGAGGATATCCTACAGAAGGAAGTGGGTCTTGTGTTTGCAAAGGTTCTTGAACATGCCGGCGTCTACAAGCGCAATGAACAGGGTAAGGCAGCATTCAAAAAATTTATCAGCATTTTATAAATAAAAGGAGAAACAGCCATGTCTAAATTAACGGTTCCTGCGGGATACAAAAGCTTGCTTAGCAAAAAAGAAACGGAAAACGCAATCGTTCTTCTTAAGAATTTCTTTCAGCTTGAACTTTCCACTGAACTTAGCCTTACGCGCGTAACTGCACCGCTTTTTGTAAAGTCGGGCCTTGGAATAAATGATGACCTTAACGGAGTGGAACGGCCAGTTACTTTTCCTGTAAAGGACATGAACGAGGCTAGGCTTGAAATCGTACATTCTCTTGCAAAGTGGAAGCGCCTTAAGGTGTCGGAACTTGGTCTTGCACCGGGATTTGGAATCTATACCGACATGAACGCAATTCGTGCCGATGAAGAACTTGACAATCTGCATTCTCTTTATGTTGACCAGTGGGACTGGGAACTTTGCATAAACGAGGCAGACAGAAACATTGACTATCTTAAGGGTGTGGTTGAAAAACTCTACCGCTGTTTAAAGCGCACTGAATTCTACATCTACGACCGTTACGAAAACATTCCGCCCTTGCTGCCAGAAAAAATTACCTTCGTCTATGCCGATGATCTGCAGAGGAAATATCCCAACCTTACGCCTAAGGAGCGCGAGACGGAAGTTACCAAAAAGTACGGAGCAGTCTTCATTATTGGAATTGGAGGAACCTTACCCGATGGAAGCATTCACGACGGACGGGCGCCTGACTATGACGACTGGATTACTGAGCATGACGGTCACAAGGGTCTTAATGGCGATATTATGGTATGGAACCCCGTGCTTAACATTGCAATGGAACTTTCTTCTATGGGAATCCGCGTAAGTCCTTCTTCCCTTAGGGCTCAGCTTAAGGAGAGAGGTTGTCCCGAACGAGAAAAACTTTCATTCCATCAGAAACTTCTTAACGGAGAACTTTCCCAAACTTTGGGAGGCGGTATTGGACAGTCACGGCTTTGCATGTACTTTTTGCGCAAGGCCCACATTGGCGAAGTGCAGGTAAGCACATGGCCCGACCAGATGATTTCTGACTGCAAAAAACAGGGAGTTCCCCTTCTTTAGTCATGAAGAAAGAAATTCGTGCAATAGAATTTTCCGTAGACTCTCTTTTTAAGGAACTTGATTCTTTAGCAGAAAAGGGCGTCACGGAAGTTTTTGTGCACGATGTATCTCTTTCAAAAAACAAGGCTGAACTACTTCGTCTTCTTTCTGCCGTAGAAAAACTGGACTTTCCTCTTTTTGTTTCCCTGCTGACTGACGCTTGCGCCCTTGACAGGGAACTGTGTGCAAGGGCGTCAGAGCTTTCTTGCTCTTTGGAAGTTCCACTCTTGTGCCAGCAGAAGGGAGACGCACTTCTTTTTGACAGACACCTTTACGCAAAAAAAGCCGCCCTTTTAAATCAGGCTGGAGCAGTGTTCGGCTTTGACATGGATTGGGCTTCCCAACCTGGTGACAGGGCAAAACTTTTTAGAGAACGGCTAGACTTTGCAGTTGACCAGTATCCCAACCACATAAATTTTAGGCAGCTGGAAGACAGGTCTGTGCAGAAGGGTACTGCGGTTTTTTCTTCTAGAGACATGGAACTGTGCCGAGACATTGCCTTTGCATGCCAGACTTTTTATTCCGAGGGGCGGGCAGTTGCATGGTTTAAGAGCGTGCTTGAAAGTCTTCGCATAAAGCCTTCTTCTTTTTTTGCAGACTTTGCGGAATGGCAGCGGTGTAACAACTGCTCAATCGAAAATGATTTTAATCCCTACGAAACTCCTCATGGGGAAATTGAAAAAATGCAGCTTGTCTTTCTTGAGCAAAAGTATGAAGAAAAAAATCGTTCCAGTCTGTTTGAAGCAGTAAGAGATTTGATTGTGCTAAACGGAGCCTTTTCCCGTCTTGTTGCAGAAGGGGAAGAATCTGTCCTACATCTTTCCTACAGTCCTGACGATCTGCTTTCTCCCAGCGCCTGCGACATTGCCTCCTTTTGCGACTCTGTTCCCATGGAAGACTCTGAGGTAAAAGTTTACAATGCAGGAGACTGTCCCGACTACCGCATCCTTTGAATTTTTATATTGAAGATTATCCTGCATTCTGCTACACTTATTCAATGAAGCAAAATGTCATTTTTATTGAACTGACCCCATAAATTAGGACACCCACGGAGGTGTAAAATGGGGAATAATC